>JAAZGG010000096.1 GCA_012511355.1 bacterium
CCATCATAGATTCCTTCAATTAGACCTGGGCCTAATTCAACTGAGAGGGCTTCATTGGTGGGATAGACGGGTTCGCCTGGTCCCAAACCAGCAGTCTCTTCATAAACCTGAATGGAGGCCACGTCGCCTCTTAACTCGATAACTTCACCAATTAGTCTTTTTTCACTGACACGAACGACGTCATATAATTTGACATCTCCCATGCCTTTAGCAAGAACTAGTGGTCCGGCAACTTTAGAGATGATTCCTACTTTTTTATCATTCATTAATTGTCACCCTTTCTATAAAATATCCATGCCTATGGCTTTTTCGACATTACTTCTGACCTTCTTTACACCAACACCCGTGCTTCCAGCTAGGGAAGGAATGGGGATGATGATGGGAAAAGCACTCTTAGCATATTTTTCTAGTGTCCCCTTCATCTGGGTGTATAACTCTTCCGTTAAATAGATAATTTTGCAACCAGCTTGAACTAATTCAAAAATCTTTTGATCAGCATCTACGGGAGTCTTAGCAAGTATTGTTGCAATGCCTACGGCATTGAACAAGTAGATTTCTTCTGTGCAACCGACGGCTGCCATATGAACTTTTTCCATTGCCTTACCTCCTAATAACTCAGAAGATCAGCAACATCTGTCTCATGATTTGAATAAATCAAACGGATATTCTTTGCTTCTGCTTCTTTTTCTAAATAATAGTAGACCAATGGTCCAACTGAACTGAATTGTAAACTAGAATCTTTCATGATTTTGAGTTTCAATTCATCAAAGGACTTCTCAAGTTTGCTTAAATCTAGATTATCAACATAATCTTTTAAACACTTGGAAATCTTTTCACCGTAATCTTTTTTAATGAAATGCTTTGCTAAGCCTTCACCTGCCAAAGAGTATGCGGATAGAAAATCGTCTTTTTTGATGCTACCATAATCAAGGTACATCTCACTGAATTTATCAAAGCCCCAATTGAGAGTTTGACAGCGAATGAGTGTGAGAATGTTTGCTAAGTTAACGAAGGTGCCAAAGTATACAGCTAACGCCTCTTCTTTAACCACTTCTAACTTATCAAAGATGTATTCAAAGAAACAATTATCAATAGTTGCACTAAGAACCCGGGCATTTTTGATACCAGCGGTTTTAACAGCAATCTTCTTAAGAAGGGGTGCGTATTCATCAGAAATACGATCATAATTACCACTATTTATCGCTTCAGCTAATAAGGCTGTATCTATAACACCCGTGTTTAAATAATTTTCATTATGTAAGCCAAAGGTCTTGGCCTTATAAATAACCTTGGTGTTTTGCGCATCATTTTGTAAGTAGAAAAGCTCCATAACATCACTCTCTGGTGTAATTGTTTCCAAGAATTTCTTGGTTTTGAGCATTTCACTGGTGATAATTCCTTCTAAAGTATTACTGCTGCTACCATAGCCCATGTCAACTAAAGAAGTACGGAACTCTTCATCGCTACAGCGAAAAAGTTTCGATAACTTTGTTTTATCTAGAAGACTTGTTTCTCTGGCTTTAATAGCACCAATTGCATAACCATAATCCATCTTTATTCTCCATCACCGAAAAGAAGTTTGGCCACTTCTGACTCATGTTCTTCCCGGATATTATCAAGCAATACCTTGTATGAATGATTGACATCATAGCGTTTACCAATGAGAACAAAGCCGCCATCAATATCTGCAGCTTCTTTCGATAAGGTTAACTTGTAACCTTTCCCCAATTTCTTATTGAGAAGATCGAGTTCAACTGGCTCCCCCTCTTGCTTACTAGCAAAGAGTTTGCGATATTTTTTGTAATCTTCTTTGGAAACTTTGACGACTTCATCGCCTTGGATAACATCGGACGCAATAACTTTAACCACTAAATCGGTTAATTCTTTATCGCTGAGTTTGAGCATTTTTGCATGAACTCTTTCAATGACCGTGTTAATCACTGCCTTTTTTGCATACAAGGATTTTTGTTTGGCAGATTGATCGACTTGAGTAAGTCTAGTTTTTAGATAATCAGCATTAGAACGGGTTGCGTCATCAATAATTCTCTTATATTCTTTTTCGAAACCTTCATCAATGCTTTTCTTGAGCGCGGCCGCTTTTTGTTGGCCGGCTTTAATAATTTCTTTAGCCTCTAGTTTTCCTTTTTCTTCAATTTTATCGTAGATGTTTGCCAATTTAATCACCTAATTTCTGATAATTAAATTTGACTAAACTTTGATACCGAAGACTAACAGGATGGAAACTAGTAATGACAAAATGGCATACGTTTCGACTAAGGCCGTCATCGTAATGCCCTTAGCGAATTGTTCGGGATCTTTGCCAGTCATTTGAATTGAGGCAGCAGCGGCTTTACCTTGGTAGATAGCAGAAACTAGACCACCTAAACCAATGGGAAGACCAGCACCAACGAAGGCCCAACCAGTGGCAACATCAAAAGCAGCATTATCTCCACCTAAAGCACCAATGTTTACCATGATAAGAATAGCAACTAAGAAGCCATAGATACCTTGGGTTCCAGGTAAGGCTTGTAAGACCAATAATTTACCGAATAATTCGGGTTTTTCAGACATAACGCCAGCTGCTGATTTACCAGCAATACCGACGCCAATAGCGGAACCACAGCAGGCTAAGCCAGCAGCGATAGCGGCTCCAAAAACAGCGATTGCGAATCCAGAAACGTTAGAAAATAATCCTGGAATGTCGGCTAAAAATAACATTTTAATTTTCTCCTTTTCTTAATAATAATCTTATTTGATTATTTTTTTTCGTTGATTTCATAAATGTATTTGTACTGAAGCGATAACGGTTTGAAATCACGACCGCCACCTTCATAGAATTTTCCGTAGAATTCGATATACTGTAATCTACTGTCATGGACGTAGGCAGATAACAAACTCATCGCAATGTTGAAGACATGACCAACGAGATAAACGACAATTGAGAGAACCCAACCAATGACACCACTTTGTACCATGCCAGCTAAAAAGTTCATGACATAGGCGATAATCGCCCCTGACATAGCTAGTGCTAAAATCCGTGAGTAGGAAAGAATGTCACTAATATAGGAAGTGACACCATATAAACTGGTTAAACCACCTGTGACCTTACCAATACCCTTCTTATCGCGACCAGCCGTAAATAGAACCATAGCAGCACCAATTGCTAAAACAACATAACCTATAGTTGCCACAACGGGTGGTATCTTCACTGGATCAGCCGAGAAGAAACTATGGGGCATCAAACCTCCCACAAAGTCAGCTAAAGCTAGGCATAAGCCAATCATTATGACGAGCCAGGAAATATTATCGAAAATGCCCGCAAAATACTGACCTTCACGGAAACAGAGTATACATTTCATCACCAAGCCAAAACTTAAGTGGACGACTCCAATAATCATTGTTAGAACCAACATAACCAGAGGTTCATTTTGGGGATTAAACCACAAAATTAAAGAGGTTCCGCCTATTTCTGAAATACCGAAATAGCTACCCCATAAAATACCCCAAAGCATGGTTGTAATACTTCCAAAGAAGAAGATATTGATTAGTTTAGCAAAACCACCTTTTGGCTTCATAAACTTCTTGATGAAAAGCGTTGCAAGCAATAATAAAAGGCCGTATCCGGCATCGCCCATCATCATACCAAAAATCATCCAATACCAAACCGACATAACCGGATTAGGATCTAAATCACTTCTGCTAGGATGAGAGTATTGATCAGTTAGGGTTTCAAAGTTTGAAACAAATTTGTTGTTTTCTAAAGCAACCGGCACATCGTCATCATCAGCAGGCTCCACAAATTCAACATCGAAATATGGAGTTGCTGTAGCAACGGCCTCTTTAATGACCTCCGTTTTCTTCGCTTTGCACCATCCAACAATTAGTGCTGTTTGCGCCGTGGTTTGTAGCGGAGTTTGCTTGTAAGCAAGCTCTGTGGCCATTTGATCTTGAAAGATCTGAATCTCTCTTTCTTTGGTCGCCAATTTCTTCAATTGGTCTTCAATTTCAGCAATCTTAGCTTCATTAGCTTCGATTACCTTCTGCTTCTCGACCACTAAATCGTGAATTGTCTTGTCCTCGTTTGGCAACTGCGTCTCCATGAAGCCTGAACTTTTAATTTGTTCCATTACGGCTTCATCATCCTCATGCCAGTTGACAATCAGTACGGCTTGGCTATCTTCGCTTTGACCAAAAAGCGTAACCTCGCTTTCAAGATCTTGGAAATTCTCCATAAAAGCATCCAATAATTTTGTGGCTACAAAACCAGGATGAATCTTGGTGTATTTAGAATCATAAATTGTTGACAATTTACCACCTAAACCCGACCAAGGTTCGAGAGTTTTGATAAACTCGCGACAGGCATCATTTTCCGTTTTAAGTCTTGAAATCGCTCCGTCTGCCTTTTCAATCTGTTCCAATGTTTCAACATTCTCAAGATTTGGATTAACAAAATCTTCGTAATCAACATTAAAGAACTTCGATTGATCAAACATTCCCTTCTTTTCAGTGTAGGGTTTCAATGTTTGCAAGGATCTTTGAGACCTTTGGACAAGGTTCTCCGCACGACTAGAATCGAGTGTCTCTTGACTATCCTCGGTATGAATTACCATTAGTTCGCCAGCGCGCTGTAAAGCTTTGAGGACGTCCTCTTTGTCTTCTTTCAAAATGACAATTCTGGCTTTTTTCATCGGGACTATCATGATGAGACAACCTTCTTCATAATGTAACTAATTGCGATATCAATTCTACTATCCGCCAGTGAAGCTATCTTTTTATCTTCTTTTTCGTAATGAGCTAGTAACTTAGCCTCTTCATCAGCTAATTTCTTAGTTGTTTCTTTGGCTAGTTTCTTTTCCTCATCTGCGGCTTTTTGTAGCAGGGCTTCTCCTGCTGCTTCTGCGGCCTTCTTGGTCTTCTCTAGTAGAGCTTCGACTTCTTTGACCGCATCAACTTTTGCTTGTTCAGCCTTAGCTTCAGCAGCTTGAATAGAATCTAAAATTGACATTCAATCACCACCTTTCGCGATAGATTATAACATAATCTATATTATATGGAAACAAAAAAAGTTACTTGATATCTGGTCTTTTTATGAACCTCCATTCTTAAAAAAGCCGAAAACATCAGTTAAACTCAAAGTATTTACTCAGTGATTAAACAAGAATTTTCCCAAGAATTTTCTTAACTTTTTTCATTTATATTGAAAATATAAATTAAAAGTGCCCCGAAGGACACTGTTTTTTTTATTTAGTTCCAAATAAACGATCGCCAGCATCCCCTAAACCTGGGACGATGTAACCATTTTCATTGAGATGATCATCAAGGGCAGCGAGATAAATTTCAACATCTGGATGATGCTTTACAACATTATCAACCCCCACTTGAACTCCTACCAAACAGATGAGTTTAATATCTTGGGCTCCGCTTTCCTTAACCATTCTAATGGCGGCAACGGCACTACCGCCTGTAGCAAGCATGGGGTCTAGGATAAACACTGTTGATTCTGTAACCGTCTTAGGTAATTTTATGTAATACTCTTGAGGTTCTAAAGTACTCTCATCCCGGTAA
>JAAZGG010000097.1 GCA_012511355.1 bacterium
CTGTTGGCTGTTGGCTGTTGGCTTTTAGCTGTTGGCTAAGATTAGAACACGGATGACACTGATTGGACAGATGGACACGGATTTTTATAGCAAAAAGGCTAACAGCCAAAAGCCAATGGCTAACTGCTATTTAAAAATAAAATGAATTAAATTTTTAGTTAACAGTTTCGTTTGTTTCGTTTGTTTCGATTATTACTTCTATCTTTGTGACCTCACATTACTGAGATTAATAGATTCTTAAAAAAAATAAATTATGGAAACAATTCAAGAATATAAGAGACCAACTAAAAGTGATCGCAAAATTGCACAATTGTCCTACCAAGCTTTGTCTAATACAATAGCACATTTAAATACCGAAAAGGTAGATATTGAAATTGAAGGAAGTAATGATAAGATAGTTTTGCCACTAAGTGCATTAAAATTGCTTGAAGAGATATTGAAAAATATGAGTCAAGGTAAAATTTTCTCAATTGTGCCTGTCGCAACCGAAGTAACAACGCAAAAGGCAGCCGAAATATTAGGTTGTTCGCGTCCACACTTAATAAAGATATTGGAAGAAGGAAAAATACCTTTTACTAAAGTTGGACGACATAGACGCATTATGTTTGAAGATGTAGTAGCGTATAAAAGAAAGATGAAAGAAGAACAGAAACAACACATTATAGATATTATGAGTGCTGACGAGGAGGACGGGCTGTATGATACATAGTGTAACATTTACGGTAGTTCTCGACACAAATGTTATTTATCCAATTGTCATACGCGATTTGCTGTTTTGGTTTGCACACAATGATCTTTACACGCCAAAATGGAGCAACCATATCTTTGATGAGTGGCGCAATGTGATGAAACGAAAAGGAATAGCAGATGAGATTGCTGAAAAAAGGATACAAAAAGCACACCTTGCTTTTCCTGATGCTTTAGTGAACAACTATGAGACACTTATTGATGGTTTGTCTCTACCTGATAAAAAAGATTGTCATGTACTTGCTGCAGCTATCAAAGCCGATGCAAGTTTGATTGTTACAAACAATATTAAAGATTTCCCGGATGAGGTGCTAAGCAACTATGGATTGAAAGCTAAGACGGTAGATGATTTCCTGACTGATATCATCGATTTAAACGCCGAAACTGCTGTTGTAGCATTTCGGCAAATGGTAATGAACAAGAAAAATCCTGATTTAGACGAATACGAGGTGTTAGATTATTTAAGAAAGAACGGTCTTAACGATACAGCCAATTATTTGCATTCGTTGATTTGAAATGGAGGGAGGACTTTGGCTGAAAGTCTGCATGTAACTCCCCCTTTAGGGAGTTGGGGGCGGAAAGGTTGTAGAAAAATTTAAACACAGAGAGAAATAGAACGCTGATGACGCTGATATAACAGATAAACGCTGATTTAGAATTTTATAGCAAAGAGGCTAACAGCTAACAGCTAACAGCTAACAGCTAACAGCTAACAGCTAATCACTAATAGCTACTTTGAAAAATATGATTAAAAAAGCGAGTTTACTATTCAATACTGTAAAGCATTTGAAACCAATTCAGGTGTTTTATCAATTAAAGTACAGGCTAATAAAAGCAGGTACTTTAAATGATTATGATAAGTTTTATCTAGCAGATAACGTAAGCTTGTTGTTATTTGCGAAACAACCACCTGTTTATCTTTCTTATTTGGGTGGTAATAGATTTGTTTTTCTAAATCAAGAGGTACAATTCGACTCTGAAATTGATTGGGATTATCAGGAGAATGGAAAGTTGTGGAACTACAATTTGCAATATGCCAACTGGTTGTTGCAAGATGATGTGAGCTTTGAAGAGAAGTTGCGATTATTAGGATCTCTATACGAGTGGTTGAATAATGGACAACTTGCATTGGAACCCTATCCTGTATCATTGAGGGTAATTAATGTGATGCGATTGTTCTCACATGAAAGTAAGCAGGATGGTACAATACTTGCGAACACATATGCTGAATTAGATTTCCTTTCGAAACGACCTGAATATCATTTGTTGGGTAATCATTTGTTAGAAAATGCGTTTGCATTAATGATGGGGGGAGCTTTCTTCTCAAACGTTGCCTGGCTAGTCCAAGGACAATCTATATTAAAAAAGGAGTTAGAAGAACAAATACTTTTTGATGGTGCTCATTTTGAATTGAGTCCGATGTATCATCAAATTATATTCTTTAGGTTATTGGAGTTGATTGATTGGTTTTCTAATTGGTCAGAGAAGAATAACTCATTTGAAG
>JAAZGG010000001.1 GCA_012511355.1 bacterium
AATAAATTCTTCTCTATTAGGTTCGAATTTTTCATTTTGTAATAGTCTAAGGACTGCATTACAAAAGGAGGTGGCTTGTAAACCAAAATTCTTTTTTGCAATCTCAACACTCTCATTGATTATGGCATAAGCTGGAACTTTATCCATAAAACGCATTTGATAAAGCGCACACTTTAGTAAACTGCGCATATCCGGACGGATTTTTTTATTAGTAGTGACCTTTTTTATTTCATAATCTAGTAAACGATGATTTTGTAAAGTTCCATAAACTAAGCGCGTTAAAAAAGCGCGGTCAACTGCCGTTAAATTATGCCTCCTAATCGCTTGGGATAAAGCAATATTGATAAAAGTTTTCTTTTTATAGAAGGTGCTTATAATTTCAAAGGCTAATTCTCTAACTTTCATTGTTCTCCTTAAATCTCATTATAGGGGCTTGTATCAAAATGAACATCAATCGGCTCATTTCGGGTAAGTTCACGTAAATTCTGCAATAATTCTTGCATAGCCACCTTATCTTTATATTTTAACATAATTCGGTAACGATATTTATTAAATCTCTTGGGTATGTAGGGCTCAACTGGGCCTAATATTTCTAACCACATGCCCTGACTTTCGTTTAAAATGTGGCGCCTAATGCTTTCTGCGAAGGCTAAAACACGATCCTTATTAGTTCCCATAAACATTATTTTCACTAGAAAACTATATGGCGGATACATACACTCATGACGGTATTGCATTTCGCGTTTGAAAAAGGCACTGTAATCCTGCTTAGCTGCCAAATTAATAGCATAGGCATCGATGTTGTAAGTTTGAATAATCGCCCGCCCAATCATCGCTCCTCTTCCACTACGGCCCACCACTTGGGTCAATAGTTGGAAAGTGCGCTCGTTGGAGCGAAAATCTCCTCAGTATAAAGCAGTGTCAGCATTCTAGACTCCAACTAGTGTAACATTTTGAAAATCTAGACCCTGAGCAATCATCTGCGTTCCTAATAAAATATTATATTTTCCACTTTCAAAAGCCTCCAAAATTTTTTGGTGACCACCACGATTTTTAACGCTGTCAATATCCATTCTAATCACACGCGCATTATTAAATCTCTTATTTAAAATTTCTTCGACTTTTTGGGTACCTATTCCTGCTGTTTGTAAGTGAGTCCCTTTGCATTTTGGACAAGTACTTGGTCGCCCTATTTCATAGCCACAATAATGACATTTTAAGACTTTATCGCTATGGTGATAATGCAAAGCCACACCACAATTTGGACATTTAAAAACATGGCCACAAGTTCGACAAAACATACTTATAGCATAACCTCGCCGATTCAATAAAATAATGGCTTGTTCATTGCGGTCAAGACATTGCTGGAGAGCCGATTTTAAGGACTTTGACAAGAAACCAATATTCCCACTTTTGGCCTCTTTTAGCATATCCACAAGTTCCACCTTGGGTAAAGGACGATTATTAATCCTTTTAGTTAAATAAAGCTGTTGATAAAGACCTTTAACAGCCCGGGCTTTAGATTCCAGACTGGGGGTAGCACTACCTAAAACAACTTTGCAATTGGAATTTCTCTGTCGTTCCATAACAACATCTAAAACATGGTAACTAGGCACATTGTCCTGTTTATAAGATTCACTATGTTCTTCATCGACAACGATTAAACCAATTTTGGCTAGCGGAGCAAAGACCGCACTACGGGCCCCTATCACAATTTTCGCTTCTCCCGAAGCAATTCTTCGATATTCATCATAGCGTTCCCCCATGCTTAGAGAACCATGAAGAACAGCGATTTTCTCCTCTATGCGTTCAGCAAAGCGTTTGACCATAGCGGGGGTTAGAGAAATCTCGGGAACCAAAATTAAGACGTTTTTCCCTTCTTTTAAGGTCGCAATGGCTAGGTTAATATAAACTTCGGTTTTGCCACTTCCGGTCACACCTTCAAGTAAATAAACCTTGGCATCATTATTCAAAACTTCATTAATAGCTTTTTCCTGTTCAGCGTTTAAGATAGGCCCCTTCTTTTTCTTAATATCAGAAAAATCATAAGGTGAACGATATATTTCTTTATCATAGATAACAATTTTTTCTAAGGCTTCTAATTTTTTGAGCATACTCTTGCTAGAAACATCTTTAAGATAGATTTCATCACTTTTTATTCTTTTTAATAAGTTCGCCTGCCCCACTGTTAAACCCTCAGTATCGTCATCTAAAACTTTTATTGTCTTTAATTTCTTGATCCCCACTTTAGGCCCAGATGTTGGACGTAAAGCTGGCGGCAAAATCGTCTGATAAGCGGAAATGACTGGAGATAAAGTTGACGAAGCTAGAAAATGCGCCAGAGCCTGCAACTCCGGATTTAACAGGGCTTCTTGATCTAAAACCTTTATTATCGGTTTAATAGTAAAACCACTCTTTTCTTGATATTCTTCAATGGTGAGTTCTGTATTGACAATCTCTTCCACATAACCGACAACAAAGCGATTTTGCAGTTCCACTTCCACTCGAACACCTGCTGTAATTTCGGTTTGGGGACTTACAAAATAATCCAAAGGAAAATCTAGACTAGCTATTGGATGTTCAATATAAACTTTGGCAATGCGCATCTAAATCAACTCCTTTTTTAGATTTTAACATATAGTTCTAACAAAAACATAGAAAAATGAAGGCAGAAACTATTAAAAAAAGCGGATAACCGCTTTATTCTTTTACTTTAAATAGCCCCTAAGAATTTCCTTAATCTTCTCAGCAGCTTTATCAACATTATCATTGACAACCACATGAGAATAAATATCTAGCAACTGCATTTCATAACTGGCCTTATTTAAACGTTTTTGAATAATCTCCTCTGCTTCGGTACGCCGACTGCGAATGCGCCTGACTAGTTCATCAAAAGATGGCGGGATAATGAAAATAGAGATGGCATCTGGGCATTTATCGATAACCTGTTTAGCACCTTCAGTTTCAATTTCTAAGACCACATTTAAACCCTTATCGCGTAAATCATCCACGTATTTTTTAGGGGTTCCATAATAATTACCAACAAAGACCGCGTGTTCTAAAAGCTCACCATTTTCAATCGCATCTAAAAAACGATTTTTGGAAACAAAGTAATAATCAATTCCTTCTTTCTCTCCAGGTCTAATAGGGCGTGTTGTCATCGAGACTGAATAAACAAGATTAAGCTTAGGATCAGCGAAAAGGCGGGCGCGAATTGTCCCCTTGCCAACACCACTTGGACCACTCAGGATAATCAATAGTCCTCGCTTCATTCTCTTCTCCCCCTTAGAATAATCTTATTATGTCCATAAAAAGCATAAAAGTCAACCAGGACAAGTTTGAATACTCATTACATTAAAAGTTATTATCTATTATTACGTGATTCTTTTTTTATTTTAATCTGAACAATTGGTTTTCTCTGTTTTAATAGTCTTTCTTAAAACAATAAAGTTTTGGGTGGACATTTGGGTGGACATTTGGGTGGACATTTGCTATGATGAGTAAAAAGAGAGGTGTTTGTATGAACTTGGGTCATGAGTCTGAAATATTAGAATTTAAAGAATCAACAAGCGAAAGACATGAAGCTTTGGAATCCATTGCAGCTATTATTAACAAACATGGTTGTGGCGTATTATACTTCGGAGTATACGATAATGGTAATATTCGGGGGCAAATAGTTAGTGACTCTACTTTAAAAGATTTGGCTGAATCAATTACAAGAGATATAGAACCAAAAATTACTCCAACAATAGAGAGTCTTGTTATTGATGGGAAAAGTATTATTAAGGTGTCTTTTTCAGGAACACAACAACCTTATTCTGCCT
>JAAZGG010000098.1 GCA_012511355.1 bacterium
ATTAATATAAGATTTATTTGAAGTGGTAGAGAAAATCCACTCTTAAATAGTTATTTGAATTTTGATAATATAATGTTAAAATACTAGTAGTTAGTAAAAGAGTAATAAATTCGGTGCGCTTTACAACTATGCCGACAATTACATATATAGTACATTCAAAGAAAGGTGAAGTTTGTGGAATACGATATTTTGATATCCGTAATATTGTATATTTGTGGCTGTTTTTACTTGTTTTTTGGCGTGTATGCGATAATTTCTAATGTAAAAAGTTGGACCAACAGATTATTTTTATTTTTAACGCTCTCTATGATGGTTTGGTCAATTACCTATTCCATTGTGATTTCGGCTCCAACAGAAGAATTCGGAGGTCTTTGGCAGTCCCTATCTATTTTCGGTAGAGGCACATTTTATTGTTTGTTACTCCACTTTGTATTATTGCTGACAAAAGTTTATGACCGTTTAAAAAACAAGAGGTTTATTGTCTTCCTAATCTATTTACCAGCGGCGATAAATATAATTCTTTTTGCCCCTTACGGGCTTATGGCAAAGGAAATATATCACTTAGTACCGAGCAAATTCGGCTGGATAAATGTAACACCAACAAATTTTGGAAGCATTTGGCTTTTTTTATACGTCCTCATTTATTCAATCATTTCTATTATATTAATTGTTCATTGGTGGAAAAGACTTGAATCTGGTACTATTCTAAAACGAAATGCAACGTATTTTCTAATATCAATACTATTTTCTTTTTTTGTTGGAATTTTAATAGATGCTTTACCTGATATTTTTGGAGAAGCCGTTTTTCCAAAAATTTCTATTTTATTTTTTGTTGGTCCTATAATGTTGTTATTTTTATCATTGAAAAATTTTGGAATACTTCTCGAAAAAAGCAGAGCGATAGTTCTATTACCCAAATCCAATCACGATTTAAACCAAGATAGAACGCGCCTGTTCCATGTGACTGCAATATTGTTTATGGTGGGTGGAATAGCATCCTTTTTGCTAGGATATTTTGGCATGGGAAGACCGTTAGAACGGGAGCTTTTAATCTCCGCGCTTATTTTTTCAACGGGTATATTTTTAATGTTCTTGCCTTCTATAACGAAAAAACATTCCATACAAAATGTTATTTTCTTTTTAATATGTTCGGCAGGTATGTTGTTTTTCATGTTAGTAACCAAGGATACAGCGGCATTAACGATATGGGCGGTATATATAATCTTTCTTTTAGTTACCGTTATCTTGGGAAGCAAACGCCACGCGCTTATCTTTGCTATATTTTGCATCGCGCTTCAGATTCTTTTTTGGATATTTATACCAGAAGTCACTGTTGTTGTTAATGTAAACGAGTATGTAACTAGAATTTTTATTATTTTCCTTTCGTTTTTCGTTGTGAGATATTTGACAAATGAATATGCTTCAAAGATGAGCGGATATCAAAAATTTGCCGAAGAACATGAAATACTCGAAAGAATCTCCACCAACTTCATTTCGATTAACAGTGAAAATGCCCACGAGAAAATTGATGAAATGTTTAAAATGTCGGCGGAAGTGCTTGATTTTGATCAAGGATACTTGATTGAATTTAACGCTGATTATAAAAAAGCCAATGTTTTAAATGCGTACACAAAATACGGAGCTGTTAAAACGGAGAGTAAGGAAGTTGAAACCGCAGCTTTTCCTATGGCCAAAATGATAATTAATCAAAAACAGCCCATAGGATATACGGATACTACAAGTATCTCCTTTCAGGAAAACAAAGAGGAAAGAGACTTCTTTTTATCAAGAGGAATTTTGTCTTATTATGCCTTACCAATAGCAATTGAGGATGAAGTAATCGGAATGCTGGTTGTTGAAAATCGTAAAAAAGTTGATTCAAGAGTTTGGGAGAATCAAATAAATTTTTTAGGTATAATAGCCAATATGTTGGCGGATGCAAAGAAAAAGATCATGTATGAGCAACAACTATATGATAACGCTTATTATGATGAACTCACAAAACTGCCTAATAGAAACATGTTGATAAAGAAACTAGAACAAAGCATAAACAACAAGAAAAAATCAGAAAAAGTAGCCGTTTTATATATTGAAATTGAAAATCTAAGAATGATAAATGATACCTTTGGTCATATAGTAGGGGATAAGATGGTAACAAAATCGGCCTCAATTCTCAAAGATTTGTTGGATGAATGTTGTTATCTCTCAAGAATAGAAAATGGGGCTTTTGTTATTGTTGTTTCTAATATGAAAAATGTTAAACAAATAGAAGATTTTATCGAGAAAATAACAAATGCCTTCTCTGTTCCTATCATATCTACTGGAGGAAAAGGAACATTATTTATTGCGATTGTCATCGGTGTTTCCATTTATCCTGATAACGGGAATAATGTAGACACTTTATTGCAAAATGCGGATTTAGCAGGATATGAAGCTAGATATGCGGACCACAAAGTCGTTTTCTGTTCAGACCAATTGACAAACCGTATTGCCGAAATCACTTTATTCACGAATAAGCTTTTTACAGCGCTACAGAATGAAGAGTTTTTCTTGGAGTTTCAACCTTTGATTAGTAGTAAAACGGATAAAACAGCCGGTGTTGAAGCCCTACTTAGATGGAATTATGATGATAACAAAAGAATACCTCCAGATGTATTTGTTCCTATTCTTGAGAAAACAGGCCTAATTCATGATGTAGGACTTTGGGTGCTTGAACAAGCGCTTAAAGAACACAAAAGGCTTGTCTCTAAGGGCTTTCCTCCTCTTCGCTTTTCTGTAAACTTGTCAATTGTTCAATTTAGAGAGGAAAATTTTGTTCTTGAAATTACAAAAATAATAGAGGAAAGCAAAGTAGACCCGAAGTATATTGAGTTAGAAATTACTGAAAGCTTTTTGTCCATTAATTTCGCGGATACGATTGAGAAGTTATCTAAATTGAAAGAGTTTGGTGTAAGTATTGCCATCGATGATTTTGGCAAGGGATATTCATCATTACACCGTTTAGAACTAGTGCCTTTTGATAGAATAAAGATAGATAAAAGCATTGTAGACGATATCATTTCAGAAAAGAAAAAAGCCGTTGTTGTTAAAACAATAGTTTCCCTTGCTAGAGCTCTTATGGCCAATATCACCGCTGAAGGAGTGGAAACAAAAGGGCAGTTAGATTTCTTGAAAGATATGGATTGTGATGAGATACAAGGATATTATTATTGTAAACCTTTACCTATAGAGGCCTTAGAAAAATTCCTTAAAAATGAATGATGAATAGAACGTTAAATTGTTCTAAAGTGTGTTTCATAACAAAAGCTCCCTTATCATAGTACCGTTTTGGATCCAAATTGAGGGAGCAGTTTCATTTTAAGTGGAGCATGTGACGGGAATCGAACCCGCATAACCAGCTTGGGAAGCTGGGGTTCTACCACTGAACTACACATGCATCGCATGATTAAATTAAACTATTCCATCTAAAATGTCAATTAAGGAAAGCAGGGAAACGTTTTTTATTGTTGACTAAAAAGCGTGAAAAGTGGTATATTTTATTAGCGTTAGTGAATGATGTGATTCTCTAGGGATGCTTAGCTCAGTTGGGAGAGCACTGCCCTTACAAGGCAGGGGTCGGGGGTTCAAGCCCCTCAGTATCCACCATTCCTAATTAGATACCTGTGGGGGGATAGCGAAGTGGCCAAACGCAGATGACTGTAAATCATTTCCCATCGGGTTCGGCAGTTCAAATCTGTCTCCCCCCACCATGTTTATCAATTATTGAGTCTGTTGGGGTGTAGCCAAGGGGTAAGGCAACAGACTTTGACTCTGTCATTCCGCTGGTTCGAATCCAGCCACCCCAGCCAAAGACCCGCTAGCTCAGTCGGTAGAGCACTTGACTTTTAATCAAGGGGTCTGGGGTTCGAATCCCCAGCGGGTCACCATGTTTTTGCCCAGGTGGCGGAATAGGTAGACGCACAGGACTTAAAATCCTGCGGCTAGCGATAGCCATACCGGTTCGATTCCGGTTCTGGGCACCAAAAAGAAAAAGAGGCATTCTGATTGCAGAATGTCTTTTGTTTTTCGAAGCAAAGAAAAAGTCTAGAATCGCTCTAGACTAATTTCATATCTTTCAGTACATTTTTAAGACCAATCAAGGCCGCATGTTCGTCTTTTCCATCAACCACTAAACTGAAGGTTTCTTGATTACGAATTACTAAAGCCATGACATTCATAATTGACTTTAAGTCCACCTCTTCGCTTGAGTATTCAAGGCGAATGTTAGACTCGTATTTATTGGCTTCGTTTACCAAAGAAGCGCTGGCGCGCGATGATAAGCCGTTGATTGATTTGAGTGTGAATTCTTCTCTTTGCATCGCTTCTTCATCCCTACTTTCCATCTCTAATTATAAAAGATTGGGGTGGGGAAGCAAGATAAAAGAACAAGAAAGCGTTTTCAAGTTGCTAAAGCAATTTTTTGAGAAGTTTTAATTTCTTTTCCGTATATTTGGGATAGCGCAATTTGATATCCATATTGTGTTTATAGACTATTCCTTTATAGTGAGTGAAGGCATCAAAGGTGCGTTTGCCATGATAACAACCCATCCCCGAAAGACCAACCCCACCAAAGGGAAGATGTTCAGTAGCGACATGCATTAAGGTATCATTGACACAACCGCCACCAAAAGAGAGTTCTTTTAAAATATAATCGGCTTTATTCTTGTCTTGGGTAAAGATGTAACAAGCTAAGGGTTTAGCACCGCCATTGACCTTGCGAGCTAAAGCTAAACCTTCTTCAAAGTTTTTGATCCTTATAACAGGCATTACTGGTCCGAAGATTTCATCAGACATGATTTTATCATCTAGATTAACATTGTCTTCAATTGTGGGGTAGAGAAGGCGTTTATCTTCTTCTCTTTCACCACCAAAGACTACCTTTTCTTCATCGATTAAAGAGGTGACTTTTGCATAATGTCCCTTATTGATTAGATAGGGGAAATCAGGAGAAATTCTACCATCCTCCAAAAAATAAAACTCTTTGATTTGCTTCTTACAAGCTTCAATAAACTGATCGTGTATTTCTTCTTCAACCATAACATAATCTGGGGCGACACAGGTTTGTCCAGCATTGGTGTATTTACCCCAAATTAAACGGCGGACAGTTGTTGTGAGATTACAATCTTTACTGATAAAGACTGGCGATTTTCCACCTAGTTCTAGAATACAGGGGCAGAGATGATCGGCGGCCTTTTTGAGGACGATTTTGCCAACGGTGACCCCACCAGTAAAGAAGATAAAGTCAAATTGAAGGTTTAAAAGTTCAGTGTTTTCTTCATGACCACCCAAGACCACACTGACATAAGCAGGATCAAAAACCTCATCACAAACCTTTTTTATGACATCGGTTGTATGGGGCGAACGGTTAGAGGGTTTAATCAAAACACAGTTACCGGCCGCTAGAGCCCCAGCCACAGGAGACAGAGTAAGCATGTAAGGATAATTCCAAGGCGCCATAACTAGCACCACCCCATAGGGTTCAGGAATCTCTTTGCCATGGCTAGGGAAACTTGATAGACCCAGGAACTTTCTTTTCGGGCGCATCCATTTGCGCAGATTTTTAATTTTGTTTCTAATCTCTGCGTAAACTAAAGAGATTTCGGTGGCATAACTTTCAAAACGTGGCTTATTAAAATCGGCCTTCATCGCCTCCATAAATTCTTCTTCATGGGCTTTTAAAGCGGCTAGCCACTTGCGCAGATAATGTAGACGAAAATCGACATCTTTGGTCTTCCCAGTGTTAAAGTATTCTCGCATGTTTTCAACGGTTTTAGGAATATTTTGCATTATTGTTTTCCTCCTAAAGAAACTTCTACTAAATATCATAAACAAACAGGAATAAATTCTCAAGAAAAAGAACTCGGAGTTTGATAGATGTAGGGTAACTTTTTGTGATTTTTTTCTCTATTTGTCGTTTTTAAATGAAAAAACGTGCTTTTTTTGCTTGCGTGCGCGAGAACGGTGTGATAGAATACCCATGCGAGTGCGTAGAAACTTGAGGTTGCTAGGTGCCGACACCTCAAAACGCTGATAGGTGTTGTCATGACGGCATTACTAGGGAATTCAAGTGGAGCACGGTCTATGCCAAGATTTTAGACAAGGAGGATTATTCATGGCAAAAGCAAAAAAGATTCGGATTAAACTCAAGGCTTATGATCACAAGATGATTGATGCGTCAGCTGAGAAGATCGTGTTAGCCGCCAAAAAAACTGGTGCCCGTATCGTTGGCCCCGTTCCTCTTCCCACCGAGAAGCAGGTTTATACCTTATTAAGGGCAGTTCATAAGTATAAAGATGCCCGGGAACAATTTGAGATTAGAACTCACAAACGTTTAATTGATATCGTTGATCCCACCCCCGCGACGGTCGATACCCTAACTAGGCTTGACCTACCCAGTGGTGTGGACATTGAGATCAAGTTATAGGAGTAATTGGTTATGAAATCAATACTTGGACGCAAGGTTGGTATGACCCAAGTGTTCACAACTGCCGGGGAGGTTATTCCCGTTACCGTTGTGGAGGTCTTGCCAAATGTGGTCTTACAAGTGAAGACCAAAGAAAAAGATGGTTATGAAGCCATCAAAGTCGGCTATGAGAATAAAAGAGCCGCGCTAGTCAATAAGCCAGATGCTGGTCAATTCTTAAAAGCTCAAAGCCCAACCAAACAATTTGTTAGGGAATTAAAGGGCGATGAAATGATGAAGTATGAAGTCGGCAGTGAAGTCAAAGTAGATTTATTTAATGCCGGTGAAGTAGTTGATGTCATTGGAAAGACCAAAGGTAAAGGTTTTACTGGTGTTGTTAAGGCTTATGGTTTCCGTAAGGGGCCCAGTGCTCATGGTTCCGGCTATCATCGTGGTGTAGGTTCTTTAGCGACCAGTGGTCGTTGGAACAACAGAATTCACCCAGGGCGTAAAATGCCAGGACATTTTGGTTTCACCACCAAGACTGTTCAAAATTTAGTTGTCATTTCAGTTGATGTTGAAAACAACGCCATGTTAATCAAAGGACCAATTCCTGGAGCCAATCGCTCCTTAGTCCTGATTCAAAGTGCGGTTAAAGCACAAAAGAAACCCCAACCGGAGCGCATTCTAGTTAAGTATGAAAAAGAACCCGCGCCGGTTTTAGAAGAAGTAAGTCCTGCTGTTGAGGAAGTTAATGTCCCAGAAGAAGTAGTGACTGTCGAAGGCAAATAGTAGCAAGAAAGGAGAAATCAAATTATGCCAAGAGTAAATGTATTGGATCAAAATGGCGAGAAAGTAAGTACCCTTAATCTTGCGAAAGAGGTCTTCGCTATTGAGCCCAATGAACAAGCGATGTTTGATGCCGTTCAAGTCGCTTTAAGCAATCGTCGTCAAGACACGGCCAAAACCAAGACACGGGCAGAAGTCCGTGGTGGTGGTAGGAAACCCTGGCGACAAAAAGGAACTGGTCGAGCAAGACATGGTTCCACGCGTTCTCCCCAATGGCGCCATGGTGGTGTTGCCTTTGGGCCAACTGGAGAACAAGATCATTCAATTAAGATGAACAAAAAAGAGCGCGTTTTAGCACTGAAGTCCATCTTATCTGCGAAATTAGCTATAAAAGAGTTAACTGTTGTTGATAAGTTCGAATTCGCTGAGCCTAAAACCAAGGCTATGGAAGCTTCTTTAAAGGCCCTTGGGCTAGAAGGCAAGAAAACACTCATAGTTATGAGTGCGGATTCAATGAATGATGAAGCCTTATTATCAGTCCTCAACTTACCTAAAGTTGGACTGCTCTATTTCTTTGAAATTAATGTTTATGATGTGATGAATGCCGAACATTTAGTTCTAACTAAAGAGGCGGCAAAAATTCTTGGGGAGGTGCTAGGCAATGGCGCGGAAGGCAAGTAAGAGTGCGGAAGTTCGTAAATTCCCACTTCCGACCGAACATGATTATGCGGTTTTAAAAACTCCGCTAGTCACGGAAAAAAGTATGAAACTGATGCAAGATGGTCAAAGAATAGTCCTAAAAGTCGCCGTTGGCGCAACAGCACCAGAAATTAAAAAGGCTTTTGAATCGATCTTTAATCGCAAGGTTAAAAGAATCAATACGGCTAATGTCCGTAGCAAACCTAAAAAGATGGGAAAATTTGAAGGTACAGTTCCCGCTTATAAGAAAGCAATTATTATCTTAGCGGAAGGCGAGAGTCTTGATCTCTTCGCGGAAGAGAAGTAGGTGAGAAAATATGGCAATTAAAAAATATAAACCAACCTCTCCTGGTCGCCGCAACATGACTATCCTCGATAATCGGGAACTCAGTAAAAAGCAACCAGAAAAGAGATTGACTGTCGGTCTTAAGAAAACCGGTGGTCGTAACAACATGGGGCTCATCACCTGTCGACATATCGGTGGTGGAGCCAAAAGAAAGTATCGTTTAATTGATTTTAAACGCAACAAAGATAACATCCCCGCTCGGGTTCAGGCCTTAGAGTATGATCCTAACCGGACTTGTAACATTGCCCTTCTGGCTTATGCTGATGGGGAAAAGCGTTACATTCTCGCGCCAAAGGATTTGAAAGTTGGCGATCAGGTCATCTCGGGTGAACAGGCGGATATTATCGTTGGTAACTGTTTACCACTAGCCAATATTCCTGAAGGTACCTTTATTCACAATATTGAATTAAAACCAGGAGCTGGTGGTCAGCTCGTGCGTAGCGCGGGCACCAGCGCCCAGCTGCTCGCGAAAGAAGAAAAATACATTACTGTGCGTTTGGCTTCGGGCGAAGTTCGTAAAATCCTAGCCACTTGTCGGGCAACGATTGGTCAAGTTGGTAATGAGGACCATGGCCTTGTTAAGCTAGGCAAAGCTGGCAAAAGTCGGCATCTAGGGATACGGCCAACCGTTCGTGGTTCGGTTATGAACCCTGTCGATCACCCACATGGTGGTGGTGAAGGTAAATCACCAATCGGTCGTGACGCACCAAGAACACCTTGGGGCAAACGGGCCCTTGGTGTTAAGACAAGAAATAAAAAGAAGGCCTCTAGTCGTTTGATAATTAGACGCCGGAATGTTAAGTAGAAAAGGAGGAAAATAAGAAATGGCACGCAGTGTAAAAAAAGGACCCTTCGTTGATGCTCATCTAATGAAGAAGGTTGAAGCTTTAAACAAAGCTCATAAAAAAGAAGTTATTAAGACTTGGTCCCGCCGGTCAACTATCTTCCCCCAATTCGTCGAACATACCTTCGCCGTCTATAACGGAAGAGAGCATATTCCAGTTTATGTTACTGAGGATATGATCGGACATAAATTAGGGGAGTTTTCTCCCACGAGGACCTACCGTGGTCACACCGGGCACACCGCTGAAGATAAGGCAGCGAAAGCCAGATAGGAGGAGGGCATATGGCAAGTGAAGCAAAAGCCGTCGCGCGTACCGTGAGGATGACGCCACGCAAAGCCCGCCTCGTTCTCGATTTAGTTCGCGGGAAGACTATCAAAGAGGCGCAAGCGATTTTAGTAAATACCAATAAAGCCGCCGCATCTGTTGTTCTAAAGGTTATCAATTCTGCCGCTGCGAATGCGAGCAACAACTTTAACATGAATCCCGATAACTTGTATGTTAAAGAAATATATGCGGATGATGGAATTCGCATGAAGCGTTATATGCCAAGAGCTAAAGGTAGCGCTAGTAGCATAATCAAAAGAACATGTCACATTACCGCCGTGGTGGCGGAGAAAGAATAAGGAGGGAGATACTATGGGTCAAAAAGTTAATCCAGTTGGACTGCGCGTTGGCGTGAACCGTGATTGGGATTCCTTATGGTATGCCGATAAAGAGTACTCCAAGTTCTTACAAGAAGATATTAAGATGCGGGAATTACTGGAGAAAGAGTTAAATGATGCTGGCCTTTCTCGGACTGAAATTAGAAGAATCAAAGATAACATTGAAGTCATCGTTTGGGTGGCTAAACCTGGTGTTGTCTTAGGTCAAGACGGTAAACATGTTGAAGAAATAGTTAAGAAATTAACAAAACTTTGTAATGGCGCCAAGGTTAAAATCAGCGTTCAAGAAGTTAAAAACGTCGATCTAGATGCGACTTTAGTTGCTAGATCTATCGCCTTACAACTTGAACAAAGAGCTTCCTTTAGAACCGCTCAAAAGAAAGCGATACAAAGAGTTATGCGGGCGGGGGCTAAGGGAGTTAGAACGATTGTTTCTGGTCGTTTAGGTGGCGCGGAAATCGCGCGTAGTGAGGGCTACTCCGATGGTGTTGTTCCTCTTCACACCCTAAGCGCAGATATTGATTTTGCTATCGCCGAAGCTGCCACACAGTATGGCCGTTTAGGTGTCAAAGTTTGGATTTGTCGGGGCGAGATTCTCAAGAAGAAAAAAGCTCATGACTTTAATGCGAAAGGAGAGTAGTTATTTATGTTAATGCCTAAGAGAACTAAATACAGAAGACCCCATCGCATAAGTTATGAGGGCAAGGCTAAGGCAGGGACGACTGTTAATTTTGGGGAGTTTGGTTTACAAGCCATTGAAGGCGGCTACGTAACCAATAACCAAATTGAAGCCGCCCGTATCGCTTTATCCCGTTATACTAGAAGAGCGGGTCAAATTTGGATTCGCATCTTCCCCCATTTATCAAAGACCAAAAAACCTTTAGAGGTTAGAATGGGTTCTGGTAAAGGTGCCCCAGATTCTTGGGTCGCTGTAGTTAAAGCTGGAAGAATTATGTTTGAAATTGGTGGCGTGTCTGAAGAACAATGCCGTGAGGCCTTGCGTTTGGCATCTCACAAGTTACCAGTCAAGACAAGAGTTGTCACTAAGGAGGGTGAGTAATCATGAAAAGCTCAGAAATTATAGAAATGAAAACCCCAGATCTCAAAAAGAAAGTTTTAGATTTAAGAGAAGAATTATTTATGTTGAAGTTCCAACAAGCCACTGGTAAGACTGAGGGTGTTGAGAAATGTCGCTCAATTCGTAAAGATATCGCCCGCATTCTAACAATCTTAAAAGAAAGGGCCACGGCTGAGGCTAAATAGGAGGTTTTGAACAATGGAAGAAAGAAAAAGTCGTCGGACACTAAGTGGTGTCGTAGTTTCTGACAAAATGGCCAAAACCATTACCGTTTTAGTCGAAACAGCTAAGAAACATTCTTTGTATGGTAAAAGAGTTATCAGTACCAAGAAATACAAAGCTCATGATGAGCAAGAAAGCGCTAGAGTTGGCGACAAGGTAGAAATTATGGAATGCCGTCCGCTCTCAGCGACCAAGCATTTCCGTTTGGTTAGAATTTTAGAAAGAGCCGAACAGGTTGAATAAGGAGGATGTAGCTATGATTCAAAAAGAAACAAATTTAGTCGTTGCTGACAACTCCGGAGCTCGGAGCGTCCGGGTTTTTAACCTTCACGGTGGATCTTTTCGTCGCTCCGCATCGGTTGGTGATATTGTCACTGGTTCGGTTAAGGATGCCATCCCTAATAGTGCGGTGAAAAAGGGCGAAATTGTGCGGGGCGTTATCGTTCGTACAAAAAAAGAAATTACCAGAGCAGATGGCGCAAGAATTCGCTTTGATGATAACGCAATTGTTTTGATTAAAGAAGATGGAACCCCAAGAGGTACACGGGTTTTTGGACCCGTTGCTCGGGAGTTAAGAGATAAGGGCGAGGGCTTTATGAAAATTGTGTCCTTAGCACCCGAAGTCCTATAAGGAGGCGATCGCAGATGAAAATTAGAAAAGGCGATACCGTAAAAATTATAGCGGGTGGCAACTCAAAAAAGAATCAAGACAAGGGTAAGGTTGGCGAAGTTCTCGACGTTAATCTTAAAAAGAATACTGTCGTTGTTCAAGGAGTCAATATTGTGGTTAAACACCATAAACCCACGCAGCAACATCCAGAAGGCAACATTGAAACTAAGGAAGCGCCCATTGATGCTTCTAATGTCGCTTATTACGACAACAAAGAGAAAAAGATTGTAAAAATCGGCTACAAATTCGTAGAAGGCAAAAAAGTTCGAGTTGATAAAAAGACCGGCATTCCTTTAGAAAAGAAGGTTGCTAAAAAGGTCGCTAAAGCCGAAAAGAAGAAAGTCGACAAAAAGAAAACTAGTAGTAAAAAGACTAGCAAGGTTAAGGAGGGTTAAACTATGAGTCGTTTATTAGATAAATATCGCAACGAAGTTGTACCTGCCCTTAACAAAAAATATAAGTATAAGTCGGTAATGCAGACTCCGCGTTTAGTCAAAATTGTGGTTAACGTTGGAGTCGGTGATGCGACAGGTAATGCCAAGTTACTTGAAGATTCGGTTAGAGAATTAACGCAGATTACCGGTCAAAAACCCGTAATTACCAAAGCCAAGAAATCCATTGCCACTTTTAAATTAAGAACAGGCATGCAAATTGGCTGTAAAGTTACTCTAAGGGGCGAGAGAATGTATGAATTTTTAGATAAACTCATCAACATTGCCTTGCCACGAGTTCGGGACTTCAGAGGTGTTTCTAAAACCGCCTTTGATGGTCGGGGCAACTACACCTTAGGAGTTAAAGAGCAATTGATCTTCCCCGAGATTAACTATGAAGATGTTAACCGCGTGCGGGGAATGGATATTGTTATTGTTACCAGCGCTAAGCAAGATGAGCAGGCTCGTGAGATGTTAGCTCTCATGGGTATGCCGTTTGCTCGCTAGAAGGAGGAGCGATTTATGGCAAAATTATCACAAAGAGTTCGTCATGCACGGCCCAAAAAGTATGCCGTTAGAGAGTATAGCCGCTGTGAACGCTGCGGTCGCCCTCGTGCTGTATTAAGTAAATTCAAGCTGTGTCGGATTTGTGTCCGTGAATTGGCCTATAAAGGTCAAATTCCTGGCATGAAGAAGTCCAGTTGGTAGAAAGGTTTAGAAGGAGGAAATAAACATGGGAATGACAGATCCAATTGCTGATATGCTGACGAGAATTCGTAATGCCAATCAGATGAGAAACGCCACTGTTATTATGCCTCACTCCAAAGTCAAGGAAGAAATTGCCCGGATTTTGAAAGAGGAAGGCTATATTGAAGATTACTTTGCTTCAGGTGACGTTAAAAAAGAACTAACATTGACTTTAAGATATGTTGGTAATGATCGCGTTATTACTGGTTTAAAGAGAATTTCTAAACCAGGTTTACGCGTTTATGTTAGAGCAAAACAAATGCCTAGAGTTTTGAACGGCTTAGGTATTGCTCTTATTTCTACCGCTAATGGAATGCTTACCGATAAGGAAGCTAGAAAGAATAATGTGGGCGGCGAAGTCGTCGCTTACATCTGGTAGGGGAGGGGTTTTATGTCACGTATAGGTAAAAAACCCATCGTCTTACCGGAAGATGTAACGGTGGAGTTAGAAGGTCAAACAATCACTGTTAAAGGGAAAAATGGGAGCCTAAATTACACTTATCCCCAATTGATTAAAGTTGCACTTGAGGGTAATGAAATTTTAGTTAGCCGGCCTGATGATGAAAAAATATCACGGCAGTTACACGGTACAGTTCGCTCTCTTATCCAAAACATGGTTGTTGGTTGTCACCAAGGCTTTAAGAAAGTTTTGGTCTTAAAGGGTACGGGCTTTAGATCGGCAATCGAAGGAAAAGATGTAGTTTTGAATGTCGGTTACTCTCATCCCATTCGTGTAGAGATAATCCCTGGTTGCAAGGTAGAATGCAGCGGTCCTAACAACACCATTATTACCGTTACTGGGATTGATAAACAAGCGGTAGGTCAACTGGCAGCCCAAATTCGCGGCGCTAGAAAACCCGAACCTTACTTAGGCAAAGGCGTTTCTTATCAGGATGAACGCATCCGGCGTAAGGAAGGCAAGAAAGCCGGTAAGAAGTAGAACTTAGGAAAGGAGAAAAAAGATGATTAAATTTGTTTCAAAAAATGTTGCGCGTCAAAAACGCCATCAACGGATTCGTCATAAAGTAAGTGGTACTGCCGAATGTCCTCGCCTAAGTGTTTACCGTTCGAATTCGCACATTCATGCCCAAATTATTGATGATAGCAAGGGTCTTACTTTAGCGGCGGCCTCTTCTGTCCAATTAAAATTAGCCAAAGGCGGAAGTATAGAGGCGGCTACTCAGGTTGGTAGTGAATTAGCTAAAGTGGCCAAGAAAAAAGGCATCAGCCAAGTGGTCTTTGATCGCAGTGGCTATCTTTATCACGGACGTGTTAAAGCCTTAGCGGAAGCTGCCCGGGCTGGCGGCTTGGTCTTTTAGGAGGTTGAAGTATGGAAAACGAAGAGAAAGTTATTGTTAGTGAAGAAAAAGTTAGCGAAGCAACGAAAACTCAAGAAAAACCTCGTGAAGGGCAAGGACACGCTCGTCCAGAACGTAGAGGACCTCGGCGTGAAGGCCGTGGGCGCGGAAGAAGAGGGGATCGAGACAAGCAATTTAAAGAGCAAGTTATTGAGATCAATCGCGTCTCTAAAACTGTTAAAGGTGGCCGGAGAATCCGTTTCAATGCTTTAGTGGCGGTTGGTGATGGGAAAGGACAAGTCGGTTTTGGTACCGGCAAGGCCAATGAAGTTCCCGATGCCATTAAAAAGGCTTTAGAAGTTGCAAGAAAGAGTGTCTTTAGAGTACCGGTTGTTAAGGGTGATACCATCCCTCATGAAATCACCACTAGATATGGAGCCTGCAAGGTCTTCTTAAAACCAGCTAAGGTTGGTACTGGGGTTATTGCTGGTGGTCCAGTAAGAGCCGTGGTTGAATTGGCAGGTATTCGCAACATCTATTCTAAAGTTTATGGCTCACGTACCGCCATCAATATGGTGCGGGCAGTCTGCGCCGGTCTTAAAGACTTAAAAACTGTTGGGAAAATTGCTGCTCTACGGGGCAAGGCACCCAAGGATATTAAATATTAGGAGGTAAAGTATTATGAAGTTACATACACTTACCTATCAAGAAGGTTCCCGCAAGAAAGCGACTCGTCGGGGTCGGGGCATTGGCTCAGGGCTTGGCAAGACGTCTGGTGCGGGACAAAAGGGACAAAAGTCGCGTAGTGGGGGTGGCGTTCGCCCTGGTTTTGAATGTGGTCAAAACCCCATTTATCGTCGGGTTTCTAAAAGAGGTTTTACCAATGCTGCTAAAAAGCTTTACGCGATTGTCAATGTCGAAAAATTAAATGCTTTTGAGGATGGAGCAACCGTCTGTCCCACATGCATGAAAGAAAAGGGGTTAGTTAAAAAAGAATACGACGGTGTCAAGATTCTTGGTAACGGCAAACTTACGAAAAAACTAACAGTGAAAGCTCATGTTTTTTCCAAGACTGCACAAGCTGCTATTGAAAGTGCCGGCGGAACAATTGAGGTGATTTAGGTGTTTAAAAAGATTGCTACAATCGTTAAAAACCGCGAAGTCTTCAATAGAATTATCTTCACTTTAGTGATTCTGTTTGTCTTCAAGATTGGCTCATCTATTACCATTCCTCGTGTTGATGCCAGCAGTATCAATTATGGGGCAACAGGTGGGATCTTTGAACTACTTAATATGTTTGGTGGTGGAGCCTTATCATCTTTCTCGATCTTTGCCTTAGGTGTTTCACCTTATATTACGGCGAGCATTGTTGTTAACTTGCTTTCCAAGGGTGTTCTTCCCAAGTTAGAAGAACTTTCTAAATCAGGCGAACAGGGCAAAAGGAAAATTGATAATGTCACCCGCATGCTGACCTTGGTGTTAGCTGGTGTTCAAGCTTATGGCATCATTCTTACGATGCAGAATAACTATGGTCTAAAATCTATTTCGGGAGCAGCCTTTACGGTGCCAGATTACATTTATTTAATCATTGTCATTGTAGCAGGCACCTTCCTACTGATGTGGATGGCCGATCAAATTACTGTTAAAGGGGTGGGAAACGGCTTATCGATGATTATCTTTGCTGGTATCATCATGCAACTACCTTTCCAGATCTCCACCGCTTATCGCAGTTTTGTCACTGTTGGTGGTTCTGGCAATGCCATTTTCAATGGAATTATCAATTTTGCCATCTATTGTCTATGTTATATTGGACTAATCATCTTTGTTATCTTTATGGAGAAGTCAGTGCGCAAAATTCCCATGCAGTATGCGGGAAGTAGCGCTCGGGCGCGGACCAAGGATGTTTCCTTCCTACCGATTAAAGTTAACTCGGCAGGAGTTATTCCGGTTATCTTTGCTTCTTCAATTTTAACAGCGCCACCCATTATTATGAGTTTCCTTGGCTACAAATCATCGCACTGGCTCTACAAGTTCTTCTCAATTGGAGCTGTGGCCAATGATGGTGTACCTTGGGGAACGATCTTCTACATTATTCTCATCTTCATCTTTGCCTACTTCTATACGATGCTGCAGATGGATCCGGAACAGATGGCGGAAAACTTCCAAAAATCTGGGGCTTATATTCCAGGTGTGCGTCCAGGCAAAGAAACCGAGAAGTATTTAAAAAAGATTATTTACCGCGTAACCTTAATTGGTGCCATCTTCTTAGTTTTACTAGCGGGGGTACCGATGTTCCTGACAATGGTGCTAGGACTGTCTAGTGC
>JAAZGG010000099.1 GCA_012511355.1 bacterium
GGTAAGAGTGCCTATTCTTATACCCTAACCAAACCAAGTCTTATTCGTTATGTTAATAAAAGCAGTGAAGATGGCGTGCGAGTTGAAGGCGTAATTACGGAAACAAGCTCCTTCAATGCTGATGGTCTAAGAACCTTTACCAATCCGGAAACCTATGAATAAAGAAAGCAGCGTGAAAGCTGCTTTTTACTTTAATAAATAATCTTCTCCTTTTAAGAAATCTTCGGTAGCTAGATCTTCGTAATCTAATTGTCTTAAGGCTTCATAAGCCACAACCGCTACACAGTTAGCAAGATTTAAACTGCGCGCGTTAGCCTTCATTGGTAGGCGCAGACAAGTAGCAAGATTGGCTTGTAAGATTTCTTTAGGAATCCCTGTGCTTTCACGACCAAACATAAAATAAAGGTCTCCCACATCCTTACGAAAATCCACCATTGATGGGGCTTTAAAACCGTATCTTGTTATATAGTATATTTTTTTAGCTTTTACCTTTTTAACAAAAGTTTCATAATCGGAATACAGCTCATAGTCAGCCCCTTGAATATAATCTAAACCCGCCCTTTTTAAACTCGCATCATTCATCTTAAAACTTAAGGGTCCAATGATATGAAGATAAGCCCCTATTGCTCGACAAGTCCGTAAAATGTTGCCCGTGTTTTGTGGCTTTTCCGGTCGATATAAAATAATGTTGATCATTTGTATAAGCCCTCTTTCTTGGCGAGAGTCTCAGGTATTTTGCTGAGCAAGTCTTGAAGGGCTAAAGCGCGGTGAGAAATGGCATTTTTTTCCTTAGCTGTTAGCTCAGCACTACTCTTCTTATAGTTTTTCGGAATAAAGATAGGATCATAGCCAAAACCATTCTTACCCCGGGCTTCAAAGGCAATACTACCTTCCATCTTGCCCTCTCCTTGATAGATCTCTCCTTCTTTAGTAATCAAAACGACCGCACAACTAAAATAAGCATTTCTATTTTTTATGGAAACAAGTTTATCTAAAATCAGTTGATTTTTAACTTCATAACTCTCATTGTTAGCAAAGCGCGCCGAATAAAGGCCAGGAAAACCACCCAAAGCTTCAATAACTAAACCCGAGTCATCGGCAATAACGCTTTCCTTTACTAGTTTTTGAGCCGCTTGGGCCTTAAAAAAAGCATTTTCTAAAAAAGTACTGCCTGTTTCAATATCTTTAAGCTTATCTAAAATGTTTTTATTGAGTAAAACTAGTTGGCAGTTAGGCAATAAGTCCTGAAATTCACGTAATTTATTGGGATTGGACGATGCTAAATAAATCATAATGCCCCTCTTTCTAATCATTAATAGTATATACCATTTTCTTTTTTTTGTTGTTAATTATCGGCAAAAGGTATAAAATGGTTGTGTATGGATTTCATCCATTCCGTATAGATATACGTTAAAGATTTTCTAATAGGAGGAAATATATGATTTTAGCTGGATTTACAGATTTCTGGCTTCCTCTTATCGTAGGTATAATTGTCGGTGTTACAATTGGAATGCTCTTGATGCGTCTTTTTCCTGTGGCTGGAATTAAAAAAGCCCAGAAAGAAGCGGCCAAGGTTACCGATGATGCTAAACTACAAGCTGACCAAACTCTAAAAAACGCACAGATTGATGCCAAAACCATTATTCGCGAACTCAAAATGGAAGCGGATAAGGAAATTAGAGAAAAGAAAGCTGAGGTCAAACAACTTGAAGATAAGCTATTGCAACGCGAACAAAATATTGATCGTCGTGATTTTGCTTTGCAGAGCAAAGAAGATAGCTTAGACCAAAAGAATGAACAACTGGCAAAAAAGATTACTGACCTCGATAAAAAGGAAGTTGAGCTTAGAGAAAAACTCAATTCTATCATTGCCGAACTTGAAAAGATCAGCATGATGACCATGGCTGATGCCAAAGATGAATTATTTAAACGGGTCGAAGAAAAATCGAGCCAAGAAATTGCGGCTTATATGCGTAATCGTGAAGAAGAGGCTAAAGAAAAAGCCAACGATGATGCCCGCAATGTCCTAGCAATGTCCATCCAAAAATTCTCACAAGAAGTGGCCTGTGAACACACCGTCTCGGTTGTTCCCTTGCCAAGTGATGACTTAAAAGGACGAATCATTGGTCGTGAAGGTCGTAATATTCGCGCCATTGAACAATTGACAGGGGTAGACCTAATCATTGATGATACGCCTGAAGTTATTACCGTTTCCTGTTTTGATCCTATCCGCCGGGAAACCGCAAGACTAGCCCTGGAATATCTAATTAAAGATGGCCGTATTCAACCAGGAAGAATAGAAGAATTAGTTGAAAAAGCCAAGAATGAATTGGCCGAAACGATTCACAAAGCTGGCGAAGAGGCGATTTTCCAATTGGGTATTAGTCGCATTAACAAAGACTTAATTGACTACATCGGTAAATTAAAATACCGGACAAGTTATGGTCAAAACGCCCTTAAGCACTCCATTGAAGTAGCCCATTTAGCCGGTATTATGGCGGCTGAAATTGGGGCTGACCAACACATAGCAAGAAGAGCGGGTTTACTGCACGATATCGGTAAATCTGTTGACTATGAAATTGAAGGAAGCCATGTGGAAATTGGCGTACGCTTAGCCAAAAAATATGGTGAACATCCGATAGTTGTCAATGCCATTGAGGCTCACCACGGCGACACCGATGCCACCAGTGTTATTGCTAACCTTGTGATTGCCGCTGACACTTTAAGTGCTGCGCGTCCTGGAGCCCGCAGTGAAACTTTAGAAAACTACATTCAAAGAATTGAAAAATTAGAAGTTTTATCAAAAGGTTTTGATGGGGTTCAATCCGCCTATGCTATTCAAGCTGGTCGAGAAATTCGCGTGATGGACTTGCCAGAAAAAATTGATGATGTCGCCGCTTATAAACTAGCCCGGGATATTCGCGAAAAGATTGAAACTGAACTAACTTATCCTGGTCAAATAAAGGTCACAGTCATCCGCGAACTCAGAGCTAACGAGATCGCAAAGTAAAATATTAAGGCTTACATTGTAAGCCTTTTTATATGGACTGATACAATAATTTATGTTATATTTGGAATTGGTGATGTTATGAAAATTTTATTTGTTGGCGATATTTATGCGCAATGTGGTCGGCAAACACTGGCGAGGTTTTTACCCTATTTGAAAAGACAACATGATATTGATGTCGTAATTGCCAATGGGGAAAATGCCAGCCATGGCAAAGGCTTATCAGCCGCCCACTATCAGGAAATTATAGAGATGGGTGTTGATATCATAACCATGGGTAATCATTTCTTTTCTAAGAAAAACCCCAATGCTTTTTATTTATCAGCCGAACGTTTGGTACGACCAGCTAATATTCATCACAGTGCAGCCGGTGTTGGTAGCCGACACTTTGATATCAATGGCCACAAATTAAGAGTGACCAATCTTTTAGGGCGTGTCTATATCAATGAGTTGACACCGAGCAACCCCTTTGAAGCCTTAGATAAAATTTTAGAAAGCAATGAGGATACTGTGCATATTGTTGATTTCCATGCTGAGGCCACGGCTGAGAAGATGGCCCTAGCTCATGCCTTTGATGGTAAAGTAAGTGCCGTCCTTGGAACACATACACATGTCCAAACCGCTGATGAGCGCATCTTACCTAAGGGTTCAGCCTACATTACCGATGTCGGTATGACTGGGCCTTATCATTCTGTTATCGGTGCCAATATCGAACAGGTCATTCATAAGACACGAACTGGTTTAGCCCTTTACTTTGATGTCGCTAAAGGTCCTGGCTTTTTAAGTGCGGTCGTTCTCGATATCAATGAAAACAATGGTAAAGCTAGAAAAATTGAAAGAATTTATCTCACCCCTGACCACAATTGGTAGAATATATTATTAAAAAGACACTAGTTGTCTTTTTATTTTTAATTATTTATAATGTTTAAAACAGAAGGAGAAAATGTATGATTAAACTTGAGCATGTTTCCAAAGAATTCACTAAAGGTATCCGAGTAGTGGA
>JAAZGG010000100.1 GCA_012511355.1 bacterium
CAATATCACCCTGAGGTTGATGTAAGAGAAATTGACGTTGACGAAGTGCCACCCAGTCAGATTTATACTGACTTAGAGCGGGCTGAGTTTGCTGAAAGGAAGAAAGAACCCTATGAAAAGGTTATCTACGCCCACCCAGATGGTTATTTAGTTGGTGAAAAGCCGGAAGAAGTACCTCCAGTAGAGCAAATTGAACCTTCGGAAGAAGAAGTTAAAACTGAGACCCCACCAGAAGTGGCAGAAGAGGTTCCAGTGACTGAACCTGAAAAAATCATGATGCCTGTTAAAGTGGCTGAAGAAGAGACTCCGGCGGAAGAACCTAAGGAAACTCCAGTAGAAGAACCTAAAGAAGAATTAGAACCTGTTCAAGAGGAACCTGTTCAGGTGGAAGAAGTTGAAGAAGTTAAGGAAATTGAGGAAGTTGAGGAAGTCGAAGAAGTCAAGGAAGGAGCCTTAATTACTCTAACTAAAAAGAAAACTGTACCTTTCACTATGTGGGAAGGCAATACTGTTCTTGTTTCTGAAGGATGGCTAACTCATCTTGAAGAAGAGAAAAAGAAAGACTATTATCCTGAACTGATGGATTTTGTACGCGGAGTCTATGAATCAGGAAAACTCTGTTATCCTGAGGCCGATTATTTACTTAAATGTTTAGAATATACCGATCTCGAAAATGTTCGGGTAGTTATCATTGGTAAATTCCCCTTCTATCGTAAGAATCAAGCTGATGGCTTAGCCTTTTCAACTAATATTCAACAAAAACCTCATCAAACTACTAAAGTTATTATTAAAGAAGCGGTGGATGATGTGGGAATTAAAGAAGTTGAACACGGTAGTTTAGTCAATTGGGCCAAAGAAGGCGTTCTCTTAATTAACGCTGTTATGACCGCCCCAGCTGATAAACCAGCTTCACATACCGATTGTGGCTGGAAGTTCTTAACCGATGCTTTGCTTGACTTAGTAATTAAAGATGAAAAACCCAAAGTCTTTGTTCTTTGGGGCGAACAAGCTCGGGATTATTTAGAGCGGGTCAGTGATAAGGATAATATCTTAGTGTTAGAGGCACCAAACCCCTCGCCACTATCAGCGGCCAATGGTTTTTATGGCAGTAAGCCCTTTTCGAAAATCAATGAGTTCCTAACAGCTCATGGCTATGCCCCAATCAATTGGGAATTGTAATATTTAGAAAAATTTGTAAAAAAACTTGCTTTAATAGTTAAGAACAACTATTATTATCTAGCGGGTCAAACCGCAACTAACTAAGTCTGGGTTTAGTGAAACTCCAACGCTCTACGCGGATTTAGTCGAATTAATTTAAAAGGAGGAAATATTAATGGCTGTTTCAAAAGAAAGAGTTGCCGAATTAGTCAAGAAATATGGCAAAAATGAAAATGATAGCGGAACGGCAGAAGTGCAGATTGCCCTGTTAACTGAACAGATCAATTTGTTAACTGAGCATTTAAAAGTCCACATCCATGATGCCCATTCTAGACGAGGCTTACTCGTTTTAGTCGGTAAAAGACGAGGTTTACTTGACTATCTAAGAAAATGTAGTGAACAACGCTATGTTGATATCATTAAAGATTTAGGAATTAGAAAATAAAAAGAGAATAAAGCCAGTTTTTTACTGGCTTTTATTAAAGGAGAAGTAAATGTTTGAACTAGATTGGGTCCGTAAGGTGGTTTTTGTAATTTTAGCTGTTACCCCTCTTTTTGTGGGGGCGATTTTAAAGCGTGATGGAAAAACTAGTGATATCCCTCCCAAAGTTCGGCTCGGTAAGTATGTTCAAATTGCGGCCGCGGTGATTATCGTTTTGATGTTCATTGCTGATGCTTATGCTACTAATGGTGTTATGAGTATGTATTATCTGCTTTTCGCTATTAGCGCAGCTATCCTTGTCATCTCCTTAATCGTGGTTTGTATTTTCTTGCCGCGTTTTACTTTAAGAAAATAGGAAAAGAAAGTTTCTTTTCCTTTCTTTTTGTGTTAGAATAAATTCGTTTTAAATAATATGAGGTGAAAAAATGTCTAAAAGAGTATTCACAAAAGAGTTTTGTGGAAAAACCCTACAAGTAGAGGTAGGAGAAATTGCTAAACAAGCTGATGGTGCGGTTTTAGTCCGTTACAATGACAGCGTCATTCTTTCGACAGCTTGTGCCGATGACGAAGCCAAAGATGTTGATTTTTTTCCTTTGACAGTCAGTTATGAAGAAAAATTATATGCGGTTGGTAAAATACCGGGAGGTTTCTTAAAAAGAGAAGGAAGGCCTAGTGAACACGCGATTTTAAATAGTCGCTTAATTGATCGTCCTTTAAGACCGCTTTTTGCCGAGGGCTTTCGTAATGAAGTCCAAGTGGTAAATACTGTTTTATCTGTTGATCATGAGGCAAGTCCTGAGATGGCGGCCATGCTTGGCGCCAGTCTTGCTCTTTGTATTTCTGACATTCCCTTTAACGGACCGATAGCCGCGGTGCGTGTTGGACGTATCAATGGGGAATTTGTCGTAAATCCCAGTCCCAAAGAGGATGAAGAAAGTGATATTAACTTAACGGTGGCCGGTACGGAAAAAGCCATTAACATGGTTGAGGCGGGGGCTAAAGAGGTAAGCGAAGATGTCATGTTAGCCGCTATTATGTTTGGCCATGAAAAGATTAAAGAATTAATTGCTTTTGAAAAAGAAATCATTAAAGAAGTGGGTAAGACCAAGCGCGAGATTGACTTATATCAAGTTCCTGAACAATTAAGAAAAGAAATTGAAAGTCAGTGTAAAGATGAATTAGTCGCCGCGGTGCGGATTAAGGAAAAACTTGAACGCTATGGCAAAATTGATGAGATAAATAAGAGAATATTAGAGCTTTATGAAGTTAAAGAATACGCTGATGAGAAAGCTAAAAAATTAGCCTTAAGACAGGTTAAAGATGCTTTAGATGATATTGTTAAAGAAGAATTTAGACGTCTAGTGACCGTCGATAAAATACGACCAGACGGTCGTAAACTAGATGAAATTAGACCTTTAGATGCTCAGATTGATCTATTACCCCGCGTCCATGGTTCGGCTATGTTTACTAGAGGAGAAACCCAAGTTATCTCTTCATGCACCTTAGGGCCAACTAATGAATATCAGGTCATTGATAATACGACTGATAATGAACAAAAACGCTTTATGCATCACTATAACTTCCCACCATTTTCAGTCGGAGAAACGGGAAGAATGGGTTCGCCTGGCCGGCGAGAAATTGGTCATGGCGCTTTAGGTGAAAGAGCGCTAGCAAATGTAATACCTTCAGTTGAAGAATTCCCTTATACCATTCGGGTAGTTGCCGAAGTAGTGGAATCTAATGGTTCCTCTTCTCAAGCCTCTATTTGTGCTTCAACGATGGCCTTGATGGCAGCTGGTGTGCCGATTAAAGCACCTGTTGGTGGTATCGCAATGGGACTGATCACCAGTGGTCCTTTAGAAGAAAAAGCTTCCTATACCATCTTAACGGATATCCAAGGCATGGAAGATCATCTAGGTGATATGGATTTCAAAGTGGCGGGAACAAGAGAAGGGATCTGTGCTTTGCAGATGGATATAAAAATCCTTGGTATTAGTAGGGAAATCTTAGAAGAAGCGCTTGCCCAAGCCAAAAAAGCCAGAATGCAAATTCTCGATACCATTGAAGCTTGTATCCCCGAGCCGAGAAAAGAAGTTAGTCGCTATGCTCCGAAGATTAAACAGATGCAAATTGACGTTGAAAAAATTCGCGATGTCATTGGTCCTGGTGGTAAAAAGATCAATGAAATTATCGCGGCTTGCGACAACGTCCAAATTGATATTGAACAAACAGGAAAAATCGTTATCTATCACCATGATTTAGAACCTATCGCAAAAGCTGTTCAAATGATTGAAGAAATTACTAAGGTTGCTAAGGTTGGCGAAATTTATGAAGGCCCGATTACTAGAATTGAGAATTATGGGGTCTTTGTTGAACTCTTTGCCGATTGTGAGGGCATGGTTCATGTTTCAAAACTGGCTCATGAACGAGTAGAACATCCTAAAGATCTCTTCAAATTAGGTGATGTGATTAAAGTCATTGTCACGGGAATTGATGAAAAGGGCAAGGTTGCCTTATCGCGTAAAGACTTATTACCAAAACCTGAAGTTAAGCCGAACGAAGGTGAAAAAGAGAATAAAGATTCTAAAAAAGGTAAAAAGTTTTTCCATAAAATCACGATTAAATAATTATTGAACTACCCAAAACGGGTAGTTTTTTAAAACTATGCGCGCTATAATAAAAGAGGGGATGGTTTTATGATTAAGAAATTTTGGGTCAATAATTACAAAATTTTTCGGGAAAAAGCCTGTCTTGATTTTAGTGATGTCAAAGACTATGACTACAGTACGAATGGCGTAAGAGATGGATATATTAATACCGCCATTATTTACGGTAAGAATGGTTCAGGTAAATCAATGTTGGGTTTAGCTTTGTTTGATGTCACTTTACATCTGGTGGATAAAGCAAAAATCCCTGAGCAGACAATGAATTATCTTCCAGCCATGAGTGAAGAAGATTCACTGGCAGAATTTAACTATACTTTCGCTTTTGATAAACAAGAGGTTGATTACTATTATAAAAAGGACAAGGATGCTAGACTGGTCTATGAGGAACTAAAATTAGATGGCAAAAGCCTTTTTAGTTGCGATTTTAAGACTAATAAAATTGAGATTTTTGATCGTGAAGCTTTGCAAGCGGGCTCTTTGAATTTCACGATTTATAATGAGAAAAACCCCTGTAAAATCTCTGTGTTGCGTTATATTTATGCGAATACGATGATCAGCGCTTCTTCATTAGTTAAGAAGATTATTGATTTTGTCGGGCATATGCTTTGGTTTAGATCTTTAACTGAGGGGAATTCCTTTATCGGTTTTCACAATAGTGGAGCGATGTTATCTCAGGAAATTATTGCTACTGGAAATCTAAAAAAATTCGAGGAATTCTTACGTTTTTGTGAATTAGATTATACTTTAGAAGAATTACATTCGCCCTTGCTAGGGGCCAGTGTTGTCGGTGTTAAATATGGGAATAAAAAGTTAGACTTTTTGCAGGTGGCTTCTAGTGGCACGCGCTTATTGATGCTCTTCTTTTATTGGTCACTACACTTTAATGAAATTTCTTTCCTCTTTTTAGATGAATTTAATGCCTATTATCATTATTCACTTTCTTATAAAATTGCTAGTATTGTGAGAGATTTAAAGTGTCAGGCGGTGATGTCAACTCACGATACTTCTCTACTTGAATCGGATGTTCTACGTCCTGATTGTTACTTTATTATGTATGCAAATAAGATCCAATCACTACCAAATCTAACCAAGCGGGAACTCCGCGAAGTTCACAATCTGGAGA
>JAAZGG010000101.1 GCA_012511355.1 bacterium
AATCATAGAACAAGCTATTGTCCAGGCAATAACACCTATAGTAGAACCACACTTTAGTGAGTTTAGCTATGGGTTTAGGCCAGGCAGAAGCGGACAACAGGCAATAGTAAAACTACTTGAGTACCTCAATGATGGGTACACATATATAGTGGACATTGACCTAGAAAAATTCTTTGATAATGTACCACAAGATAAGCTGATGACACTAGTAGGCAAAATCATAAAAGACCCAGACACCGAATCCCTGATAAGTAAATATCTAAGAGCAGGAGTCATGGTAAATGGTAAATATGAGCCTACGAACATTGGAACTCCCCAAGGAGGAAATCTATCACCGATACTTAGTAACATCATGTTAAACGAACTTGACAAGGAGCTTGAAGCCAGAGGGTTGCACTTTGTAAGATATGCAGACGACTGTATAATCACAGTAAGAAGCAGTGCAGCAGCAAACAGAGTAATGAATACCGTAAGCAAATGGATAGAGCGAAAACTTGGTCTAAAAGTAAACATGACAAAGACTAGGGTAACAAGGCCGAGCAAATTAAAGTTTTTGGGTTTTGGTTTTGTCAAGATGGGTGCTAATTGGGAGCCAAGACCGCATCAGGATTCAGTAAAGAACTTTGAAAGAAAACTGAAGAAACTGACTAAACGTTCATGGTCGATTAGTATGAACGAGAGAATTAAGCGGTTAAATTGGGTTATTAGAGGCTGGATAAACTATTTTCGCATGGGAAAGATGAAAACCGCACTAAAGAGGATTGATGGTCGCATCAGAACTAGGATGAGGATTATTATCTGGAAGATGTGGAAAACTGGTCAGAAAAGAATGTGGGGACTACGTAAAGTTGGTGTGCCAGAGTGGATGGCGAGACAGTCAGTAGGATTTGGCAATCACTATCAAGCGGTAGCTAAAACTACAGGATTAAGGAAGATTTCAAAAGAAATCCTCGCTAGGCGAGGATTGATTAGTTGTCTTGATTACTATTTGGATTGAATCGCCTAGTGCCGAACGGCATGCTAGGTGGTGTGAGAGGGGAATTAATTTTCCCCTACTCGATTTTTCCTGTTGACAAGAAATCTTGCTGGTAATATAATCAAAGCAAAGAAAGAAGGGGGTTTTATAATCCCTTGTTTTGCAGCTAAAAGATAAAAAAAGCCTCCAAACCGTACGTAAATACAGCGTTTGTGAGGCCTTTCATTTTGCCATGAATTCATAGCATAATTTACTATTTTTTTGACAAAGCTAAAATATTTTTAATTTCTTTTAAGGTAAGTCTCTTTTCTGTAAAATCAACATTAAACGCTTGGCCAATCGCATCTGCTATAGGAGAGCTATAGTTAAAAAGATATATATTATCATGTTCGTGGCTACAACTTATTTTATTTAGGCAAGTGATGATTTGTTCTGGTGTAAACATATGCTTTGTTTCTCTTTGTATAAGCCTCAATATGACTAAAGAGATAAAACAGGTAAGGACATGTGCATCAATACTTTCTTTACGGGACACATAAACAGGCTGTATATCTAAGTCACTTTTACTAACTTTGAAATTATCCTCTATTTCAGATAAGCCTCTATATATTTCTATAACACGAGAAGCAGGCATATCTAGCTCGCTAGTTATTAAGCAATAATATCCATCATACTTAGCGTCTTCTTTTACCTTTTCTTCATCGAAGGTCAACACCTTGCCTTCGCTTTCTATTATCTCACCAGTTTTCTTGTCTAATTTAATATTTTTTATATATGTTTTTGCACCTCTTACTGTATCTTTTTTATAGCTTTTCGGATTATTAATTATATCGATAGCTTTTTTGATTATTTCTTCGCGCTCGGCTTTAGCCTTCTTGGCATATTTAGCACTCCAATAGACTACTTGTTTCTCATCAATCCAATAGTTCTTTCGAGTATTGTCATTCACATCTACTGAAATAGAACGTACATCCACACGCGATTTGACTTTGAAATCACAATCCTTAGTCGGTATTTCGCCGTTAATGTCTTTATAATCTGTTTGATCTAGAACATATTCTTTAAACTTTTTTGAGCTTCTGCGTACAGAGAAACTAAAAACGTAACCATTTAGGCGTTTGTCCCTATCTCCTCCCTTAAGATAATATATATTGTTCGAAGCTGCGCATCCCATGTCTGCTACAGCTATAACACGACCTGGATTAAACTTTAAACACACTTCCCTAAATACGGGAATAAATGTTTTACTGTCATGAGTGTTTCCAGGAAAGATCTTGTAATATAAGGGTATGCCATCAGCATCCATTGCTAAAGCTAATTGTATTAGAGGATCATTGCGGCCGGTTTTAGACTTTCCTCTCTTTCGCAAATCATCAGTCTTATCAATTTCAAAGTGGAAGTTTGTGACATCAAAATACATGAGTTTAGTGTCTCTTCCGTATTTTTTATCAATCTGATTACTAATAAATTCTTGACAATCTAGACC
>JAAZGG010000102.1 GCA_012511355.1 bacterium
ATCTAAATCTTGCAAAACAATATGAAAAGATTTTGTCGTTCTCAAACGTAAATTTTTAGCGTGAACATTAGGAATATATTTTAATTTCTTAATTGCTTTATTAATTCTATCCGAAAGTTCCTTTGACACCTTAGCGGATTTATTAATCATATTTGATACTGTACCTAATGATACCCCAGCTTCTTTTGCTATATCTTTGATTGTTGCCATACAAATAGTATAAATAATATTGAAACGTTTCAAAATAAAAAAATAGAAATCCCTATAGAAAAATGAAAAAATGTAGTTGTAACTTAGGAGGATATCTAATGAAAACTATTTCACAATTTTTACCTGTGAAAGTTATTTTTGGCACTGGTAGTATTGAAAAACTCGGTGAAGAGACAAAACAATATGGTAGTCGCGTTTTACTCGTCACCCGCCCTTGGAGCAAAGAAGAAGCTCCACATTTTGAAAAAGCTAAAGCCCTTTTAGAGGCAGCTGGTCTTTATGTTGTCGTTTACGACAAAGTTGTTCCTAATCCAACAACTACAACAATTAATGAAGCTAGCGAAATTGTTAAAGCTGAAAAGCTTAATGTCGTAGTTGGTGTTGGCGGCGGTAGCACAATTGATACTGCTAAAGCAGTTGCAGTTGGCGCAACACACGAAGGTGAAGCTTGGGACTATGTATACTCAGAAACAAAAACTGCTGATAAAAATAAAACATTACCAATTATCGCAGTAACAACTACTTCTGGAACTGGTTCTCACGTCACTAAATACGCTGTTTTCTCAAATCCAGATGTTAAAGTCAAGTCTACAATCGTTAATGAAGCTGTTTTCCCACGTGTAGCTATCGTTGATCCAGATTTATTAACAAGTATGGATGCATTTGTTACCGCTACAACAGGTTTTGATGCTTTCGCTCATGCTTTTGAATCTTATACAAACGTAAACGCTAATAGATTCATGGATACTTTAATGGTAGAGGCCATGGATATTATCTTAAACAATTTAAGAAAAGCAGTTGCAGAACCTGAAAATAAAGAAGTTCGTGCACTTATGGCGTACGCTGATACACTCGCAGGTATGGGTATTGCTAACGTTGGTACAACATTACCACATTCTATTGGCCAACCTATTTCTGGTAAATGTCCTTGGGTAAGCCATGGTCAATCACTTGCGTTAGTTTATCCAGAATTCTTAAAATTTGAACAAGATTTCTGTGTTGCTAAAGCCGCTAAAGTTGCTCGATTAGCTAATAAAGCATATGAAACTTTAAGTGATGAAGAAGCAGCAAGCCATTTAAGCGATGAAATTATTAAATTACAAAAAGATACAAAAATTTATACTTCTCTTAAAAAGTTAAATGTTCCAAAAGAATATATTGAAGAATTAGTCAGAGACGCAATGAATTGCCCTGACACATATGTTGTTAATCACATCCCAACTGCTGATGAAGTACGTCAAATGCTCCTCAACATGTGGGAAGTAGAATAAATTAAATAAAAATTATTAAGGAGAAACAAAAAATGAAAAAACCTACAAGAGAACAATTTGCAGCTATGCAAGATCATTCAATCTTAGAACCATGGCAAATTAAAGCTGACATTAAGAAAATGATCGAAGAAACAATCAAATATGGATTTAACGCTACATATGTTGAACCATGTCACGTTAAATTTGCAGTCGAACAATCACGCGGCCTTGCTAAAGTTGGCACAGTTATTGGTTTCCCATGGGGATGTCACACTACTGAAATCAAGATTGCTGAAGGTTTACAATGTATTAAAGATGGCGCTCATGCACTTGACTTAGTTATCAAC
>JAAZGG010000103.1 GCA_012511355.1 bacterium
ACTAAAGATTTTGGACAATTTCATTTATTAGCAAACGAAATCTTGCACCAAGCAAAAGAGGCTCGAATTTTTAATACAATATGCACTGTAACAAAACACCGACATAAGGCTGCTGTTAATCTAGCAGGAAAAGTTGATGTGATGTTAATTGTCGGAGGCAAAAATAGCTCCAATACCGGTAATTTGTATCAATCGTGTAAGAATACCGGTGCTGCCACTTACCATATTGAAGGTGCTAGTGAAATAGCTCCTGAATGGTTTGAAGGTGCACAAAGGGTTGGCATCACAGCAGGTGCTTCAACCCAGCAATGGATTATCAAGGAGGTTGAGGAATTTATGGGTGAATTGTCGGAAAAGGGTAACAATGAGCAAAAAGAAGAAATGATGGACCAAGGCTTAGAGAATGAATTGGTTAGTGAGGAACTAGATACTAGCCAAGAAGAAGAAAGTGAGCAACTAGATGCAACAACGAAAGAAGAACAAGAAATCCATCCAATGGATTCAGCAGAGGCCTTAGGTTACAACAAAAGCTTAAAAGAATTTCACAAAGGTATGATAGTTACGGGTAGAGTAGTGGAAATCCAAGACGATGGCATATTTTTAGACATTGGGTACAAAACTGAAGGTTTTATACCTTTACATGAACTTGGTACTCAGCCTATTGATAACCCGCATGAATCCTTTCAAGCAGGGCAAGAAATAAATGTTGTGTTTCTAGGGACTGACGATGAAGGTCAAATTAGATTATCTAAAAAAAGAGCTGATGCTGATCAAGCTTGGGAAAAAATATTGGAAGCAGAAAAAAATGATTCAATTCTTACTGGTAAAGTAACTAAAGTTGTAAAAGGGGGACTAGTTGCCGATGTTGGTTTACGTGGCTTTATTCCAGCCTCCCATATAGCAATTGAATTTGTTGAAGATCTCGAACAATTTATCGATCAAACCATTGAAATGAAAATCTTAGAAGTTGAAAAAAAGAATAACAATGTCGTCCTTTCTAGGAAAAAAGTTCTAGAAGAAAGACAAGCGGAGGAAAAACAAAAAACAATGAGCACAATAAACGAAGGAGACCTAGTAAAAGGGTTGGTTACAAAAATTGTTGACTTCGGTGCTTTTGTTGATATTGGTGGTATTGAAGGATTATTACATATCTCAGAAATGTCCTGGGGTAGAATTGAGCATCCTTCTAAGGTGATTGCTGAAGGAGAAGAAATTGAAGTGAAAATCCTAAATATCGATCAGGAAACTGAAAGGATTTCTTTAGGTTTAAAGCAGGTTTTGCCTGATCCTTGGGAAACCTTTGTTGCCAATCATAATGTTGGCGATAAAATAGAGGGTCGGATTACTAAAATTGTTAGTTTTGGTGCCTTTATGGAATTGCAGGAGGGCATTGAAGGGCTCATTCACATCTCTCAACTCGCTAGGCGTCACGTTGAATCTCCTGATGAGGTTGTAAAAAAAGATGAACTTGTCACTGCTAAGATAATCAACATTAACAAAGAAGAGAGAAGAGTCGGCTTAAGCCTAAAAGAGCTTGAAATTGATACTCAGAAAAAAGAAGTTGCTCAAATCATTGAGCAACGGGAAGAAGCCAGCATCACTATAGCTGATATTG
>JAAZGG010000104.1 GCA_012511355.1 bacterium
ACTTTAACTTTCATATTGGTGGCTGTGACAGTTGAGTTCATTGAGAACCAAGCATAAGTCGACCCGACAGTGGCAGCGACAGCTAAGCCTAATGTGGCAGCGGCTGCAAATAATTTTTTAGATAGTTTCATAATTTTTTCCTTTTCCTTTCATTTACAAAATTGTGAATTTGATTTCCGTTTGTAAGGCGGCACCTTTCATCTCGTCTACTTGTTCAGCATCCCAGCCATCCAACCACATGACCACTGTATAACGATGGGATTCATTTTCTTGAAAATCATAGTAGGTTTCGCGAATAATTGCTTTAGTTTGATCTTCAATGAAGGGGGTTGTATAACCGATGATGTTGTCGGCCCGTCCAACAATTACGGGTTCCGGTTCGCCATAATGGCTTTCGGTTTCTCTGGCCTTGGCGTAAATTGTTTCTTGTTCATCTTTAACTATCATCACTCTTAGGATGGAGTCTAGTTGCTTATTAGCTCTTACTAGATTGAATTCCATCGTGTAGTTAACGGCTACTGTCCCTACGTTCACTAGATAGAACGAATAGGCGTAGTAGCGAGCGCTTTCGGAGTATTTGTTGCCTAATCCCTCGGTTACGGTACTTGGGATAAAGGAATAATCGGCGTCGAGTATGTCTCTTTGATTATCCGCAATCAGAGTCGATCTGAGATCTTCTTTATTCTCATCGACCGTTAGAGCAATTGAAGCAACATAATTCCCTTCAACACTGATGACAAAGTTTCCAACGTTTATTCCATAGTAAGTTAGGGCGATTGTTAAACCAAGTATGCCAGAGACTATTGCTAGTGCTCTAGTTACAAACACTCTACGTAAGATCAGTGCTTGGAACTTAGCTATAATACTTGTTTTAATACCTATCACCTCACTTATTTTGGAAAGACCAAGTTGTCTTGCCATTCTGGCTTTTTCTAAGGTTTTGGTGTTTTGTTGTTAAACTTCTTCCCTCCTTAGAAACTAAAAGGCCTCAAATATTAACCAATTGTCGACCTTTCGTGCAACTGGCTACCATTTGAGGCTCTATAGCTTTGCGTCACTATGTTTCCATAGCTTTGCCGAGCATATTAAAACATATATTTTTAGAGATTGCAAACCTTTTTTTAAAAATTTTTCACTTTTTTTTATTTTTTTTGCTTTTTTTACTAAATTCCTTGATTTTTAGCACCTTTTTTGATTATTATTCATCGGCTTTTATGAAACAATTGAACTCTTTTTGCACCTGTTTTAGAGAAAATCTTAAAATATCCGCAAATAAAAATTTGCGACAGATGAACTGAACAAAGCGCGCACCTAGATAGTAACCCACATCACTTTTACCCTGATAATAAACCCAATCACCAAAATAACGTTGATTAGAAAAACTCATACTTTCTAAATCTTTAGCAAAGTCTTCTTTGATGCTTTTTTGATTTTGTTCACACCAACTTAACCAGCCATCTTTATCCTGATGAAAATAATCATAATCATTAAGCAATGTCTGTTCAAAATACATGGCCACCCCCTCAGTAAATAGTTGCCAAAGGAAGTGCGAACTAGGCTTTTTAAAAGTTCTTGCTAAAACACCATACTGTGCTTGATAAAGATGTCCTAATTCATGATTAATTAAACTAGTTAAAGTTTTTTTATCACCCCAGTTTAATTCCATAATTTTTTCAATCCCTAAAAGAACATAAGCCTTGTCGTCAATTTCTAAGGCCCACCCCGCCCCATTACCAAGACCTAGATAAAGCATGATGGTGGCCTCAATGCTTCGTTTAAATGTTTGTTGAATCTTTTCATTTAAACCCGTAGTGATTGATTCAAAATTCTTTACAATTTCTAAACGCGTTTTGCTATCCTCATAAACCCTTTGAAATAAGGGAAGATAGTCTTTATCATAACTAAAACCCTTAGATAAGACTTCTTGCATGTCTTCTAAGAAAAGGTGGCTCTTATCTGGTAAATAAAAATGGATATATTCTTTCCATTTCTCTAAATTAAAAACTCCGTTAGGAAACACTTTATTAATCGTTGTGATTGCGTTGATAAATTTCATCTTTTAAACCTCCTTTTAATTTTACCTTTTAAAATAGATAAAAGTCTAGTTTCTCTATTTAATATTTTTGCGGATTCCGCATTTTTCTGCGTTAGCCTTGTTTTTATTTCGCTTTCTTTCTTTAAAATTATTCAAAAAAGTCTAGTTTTTTCTAGACTTCTTTTCTTAATTGGTCGGAGTGGCGAGATTCGAACTCGCGGCCTTTTGGTCCCGAACCAAACGCGCTACCAAGCTGCGCTACACCCCGATTGCTAGTTAATTATAGCACACCCTTTATTCAAGATAAGAACTTTTTCTTTGTTTAATATCAAATGATGTGAGACAAAATTAATAAAAAAAAGTAGGCATCTTATCTATAATGAAGTTGAACCAATATAGAAGGAGATGCCCATGGATATTTTAACACAAGAAAGAAATTATATAC
>JAAZGG010000105.1 GCA_012511355.1 bacterium
TTTCCATTTACAATCGCTATATCGCCGTCATAAATCTCTGAATTATAAACATCGACAACTTTACAGTTTTTAATTAACAAATCTGCTTTTTTTCTACCTGCCGCCACGTCTATCAATTCTTTTAATCCTTTTTTATCAAGTCTTCTCATTTTTTTCACCATCCCTTTTGCTTATATATTTAATATACAACTTACATGTCAATTAGTGCATAATATTTTGCGACTATTAATTTGATTTTATCCATCCCTTATATGATTTTTGTTTAATTTGGATAATAAAACTACTGTCTCTATATGATAAGTTTGGGGAAACATATCAACGCATTCAATCTTTTTTAGTTCATAGCTCTGTTTCAAAGTCTTTAAATCTCTAGCTAGAGAAGCCGGATCACAAGAAACATAAATCAGTTTTGGTGGCAACAACTTCAAAATAGAGGTGATGAATTCTTGACTACAACCATCACGAGGAGGGTCTAAAAAAATAACATCGTATTTGCTTTTCTTTTTAACGGCTTTAAGAATAAATTCAGTAGCGTCCTCATTAAAAAATTCGGCGTTGGTAATATTATTGCTTTTTGCGTTTTCTTTGGCATCATCTACCGCGCTTTTAACTAATTCCACTCCGATAACTTTTTTAACTCTACTCGCAGCAATTAAACCAATTGTTCCTACGCCACAGTAGGCATCTAAGATTGTTTCATAACCTTTTAGTTCGGCAAACTCTACCGCTTTTCTATATAAAACTTCGGTCTGAATAGGATTGACTTGATAAAAAGAGTGGGCTGATATTTTAAATTTTAAACCACAAATCTTATCAACAATAAATCCTGGCCCATACAAAATTTTTTCTCTCCTACCTAAAACTACACTACTGCGGGAGGGGTTGATATTTTGAACAACCGTCTTAACCTTAGGATTTCGTTCCACCAGTTCGGTTGTCAGGGCGTTTTTTCTTGGAAAGATTTCGTTTCGCGTCACAAAAACAACCATTAGATCTTGATTGGCAAAGGACTTGCGAACAACTGCATAACGAAGAAAACCGCGTTTTTCATGAATTTCACAGGGTTCAATTTTATACTTTTGAACTAACTCTTTAATTAATAAAATAAGTTCATCAGCATCCCGATCTTCAATAAAACATTCCTGCATATCAATTATCTGATGACTGCGCTTTTTAAAAAAGCCGGCTATAATTTTGCCATCATAAGTTTGACCAATAGGAACTTGAACCTTGTTACGATACCTTAAAGGCTCCTTCATTTCCCAAATCTTAGGGACTTCAATTTCTATACCCGCAATTCTTTTTATAACATCTTGAACACGGTTTTGTTTAAAACGCAGCTGTTCCTCATAAACCATATGTTGTAAATGACAGCCACCGCAATATTTATAATTATCACACAAGGGGCGACAGCGATTTTTAGAAACACTTAAAAGTTTAATTAGACGACCCAAATTATAACCTTTCTCTCTTTTAGTTATTAAAACTTCGGCTTCTTCACCAACAATAACGTTCTCTACGAAAAGGGGGATGCCTTCAATTTTTAAGACTCCCTTTCCATCATGCGTATAATCAATACAAGTACCAGTTACTCTGCGTTTCATTCGTTCTCCATTTTAAATTTCTATCCAATATCTCTGTATAATTTTGTTTTCTTCTTCTATCTCGTTTTCTAATACTCCGCCATTATATTGAATGATTTTGGCGGAGGCAATATTGCTTTTATCACAGGTAATCAAAACTTTTGTCATCCCAAAAGCACGACACATTTTTAAGGTCATACCTAATTGCGCTTTGCCATAGCCGCGCCCGCGAAAAGAAGGACGTATCCCATAACCAATATGCCCTCCAAACTTTTCTAAGTTTTCATTAAGATAACGACGAATATTGACCGTCCCTAAAATATTACCATCTAATTCCACCAAAAATAAAGTCAGGCTTGGGACAATGCCTGGCGGACAATTTTCCTTAGAACGACGATCAATGTCTTCTTGTTTCCATTCGTTATAATCCCTGCCATTTAAACGCAAAGCGAAGGGAACAAGTTTTTCATTCTCCCATTCATTAATGTAATCATAGAATTTTTGGGGCTCAATAGCCTCAACGGGAACTAAATTTAATAATTCCATTTCAATCCTGCTTTCTTCTTATAAAAAAGGGGTAGTTTTTACCCTTTTTAATTAACGCTTCTTCTGAAATTTTCCGTCTTTCTTTTTAACTGAAACGTTAGCGTCTTGATTTTTGGCGAGGACCTTTAAATAGGCTTCAGCTTCAGCCTTGGTATCAAACAGCTTGATAGCCTTTTTCCCTTTAAATTGAATAATCTGCCATTTTCTGTCCTCTTTACGATAAGAAAGTAAATAAGTTTTAGAGGTGGGACTGCTCTTCTCTTCCTTAACTTCCTGCTTTACTGCTGTTTTCTTCTTGACTTCGACTTTGGTTTCTTTCTTTTTTGTTGCCACCTTTTTTCTCTCCTTTTTTATTTTTAACTATCGGCTCAATTTTCTTCAATTCCTTTTGAAGAATATAGTCATCCATCTTATAACCACTACCAATATCTTCAACCATCTGACCTATTTCGACAAAACCCTGATGTAAATAGAAGTGAAGTGAATCATCATTTTGCTTATTAACCCTTAAGTAAACCGCTTGACAATTTTCAGATAATTCAAAGACCTTATTAAGCATTCTTCGACCAATTCCATTACGGCGATACTCCTTGCGAAGATAAAGTCTACTCAAATACATTTTAACTCCGTGTTTTTCAATCGCAAAGAAACCGATGACTTCTGTGTTGCTATAAACTAGGTAAAAAATTGCTCCCTGACGTTGTTGTTGTTTAATTGCTGAAGGCGTATGAAAAAGCTTGACCATGTATTCGCACTGCTCTTCGGCAAGAATTGGATAGTAGTGCTCTTTAAAGACTTCGATAGCCGTCTTTGAAAGCTCACGAATCGTATTGTTGTTTAAGACTTTTTGAAAATAAATCAAGACTATCTACACCCCTTTATTAAATCTTAACATCTTTCTTGGCTTTTGTCTTAATTTTTTTGTGTTTTTTTTGTTTTTTTCCAAAGACTTTTACGCCCTTTGACTTTTTAACCTATCTTCGTTATAATTCATTGGGGAAATTATTCTAAATAATTTCCGCTAAACTCATTAGGGGGTTAAGCGATGGAACGAAATTATGATGTCATTATTGTAGGTGCAGGACCAATGGGAATGTTCACGGCCTACGAATTAGTTTTAAAGATGCCTGATTTGAAAATTCTTTTAATTGATAAAGGCTTAGATATCTATCAACGTGGTTGCCCACTAATGAGCGGTAAAGTTGAACGTTGCCCAAAAGATAAAAACGATAATTCTGGCTGCCAGCCCAGCTGCTCAATCACCACTGGCTTTGGGGGAGGTGGGGCTTATTCGGATGGTAAGTTCAATATAACCAGCGAATTCGGTGGTTGGTTAACTGATTATCTACCAGAAAGTGAAGTTTTAGAATTAATTAACTATGTGGATGCCATCAACCTCAAACATGGTGCCCCAACAAAGGTTACCCAACCCAATACTGAGAAAATCTATGAGATTGAGAAAAAAGGTATTGCAGTTGGTCTAAAATTGTTGCGCAGCAAGGTAAGACATCTAGGAACCGAGGTCAACCTTAAAGTATTAGAATCTATTTTTGAATTTTTAAAACAAAGGCTTGATTTTTCTTTTTGTAGTACTGTTACTGATGTTTTAGTAAATAACGGCGTTTGCTATGGTGTAAAACTCGAGGATGAAACCACAATTAATGCTAAATATGTTGTCCTTGGTGTTGGCCGCCCCGGCTCCGATTGGTTATGTAAGACTTTACGACGTTATGGTGTGAAATTTAAAAACAACCGCGTTGATGTTGGCGTTCGCGTAGAAACCAACAACATCATCATGGATGAAATTAACCAAAACCTCTATGAGGGAAAGTTTATCTATCGAACTAGCGATGGTACACAGGTGAGAACCTTCTGTTCTAACCCCAGTGGTCATGTTGTTGTAGAAAACTATGATGGGGTAATGCTTTGTAATGGCCACTCTTACAACAGTAAAAAGCTCGGTAGTGAAAATACCAACTTTGCTTTACTCGTCTCCTATGAATTTAACGATCCTTTCAAAGACCCCAACCAATATGGCAAAGAAATTGGCCGTGTAGCCAATCGATTAGCTAATGGTTCGGTTATTGTTCAAAAATATGGCGACATTCTTCGCAGTCGCCGTTCAACCCAAAAAAGGATTGAGGAAGGTTATGTAAAACCAACCTTAAAAGAGGCAGTACCTGGGGACTTAACTTTGATTTTACCCTATAAAACCATGAAAGCTTTAATTGAAATGATAAATGCTTTAAATACCATCACTCCGGGAATCGCCAATGATCATACTCTTTTCTATGGAGTTGAAGCTAAATTTTACTCCGCTCGCGTAGCCGTAGATAAGAATTTCCAAACCGTCATTAAAAACCTTTATGTCGGTGGCGATGGCGCTGGTCTTACTAGGGGCCTTTCCCAAGCTGGCGCCAATGGCATAAAAGTTGCACGAGCCATTATCGCTGCTCAAAAATAAGTGTCTATTATAAAAAGATGTTCGCTAGAAGCGGACATCTATTTTTTTATTTAAAACTAATACTAAGTGTTGCTACACCAAAAACAATAGAATCAACACTAATCGTAAAATTGACCGGAGTTCCATCATACCAAGTGGCGTTTTCACCAAAAGATTGACCAGCATAAAACAAATCGCTATCGCTAGCCTCTGTTGGTAAATCACCATGCACGGTATGGGTAAATTTTTCTAAACTCGCATCGCCATCTCCCTCCATGAGTTTGGCAAAAAGACGAGAACTTGTGGAATTATTGTAAGAAAATATCGTGTAATAGACATCTAAATTTAAGGCATCGCCAACTGAGTGATCAACCGTGGCATCGATATGATAAATACGAACGCCCTTGTTCTTAAACAAACCCCAACAACCTTTATGAAGCTCGTTTAACTTTGTTGGAGTATAAAAATCGACTAGGTAATATTCACTGAAATAAGAGTCATTCCACTCTTTAGGGATTAATAAAACTTGATATTCATTCTCGTTTGGCGTGTCTTGCATACTTACTAATTTTATAGTTTCATCACTGGTTATTACTTTTGGTTCAATCCAGCCCAACAAGATCTTACTCTGAGGACCATGATCACCAACGCTGGCATCCATCAAATCCGCTCCGCCTAAACCACCAATCATTTTACTAGGCACAGCATTACCATTTTTATCTTGGTAATCATAATCATAGTAATCATCTAAACCCAATAAATGTCCGGTTTCATGAATATAGGTTACAGCATTGATAGGAATGTATTTGGTGCCTGTACAGTCGTAAGGCTCATTGATAAAATCAACACTAGCCCACATGTAATAATCAACCTTTAATCCATCATAATTACTAGTGTGCTTTTGAGGATACCAATCAACCCAAGCCCACCAAAAATCATCATCCATATATTCAAGTAAGATAATATCTTGATTATCGCTACCAGAATAAGGCAAACTGTAAATCAAACAAACCGCATCGATAACACCATCATTATTGGAGTCATAGTTGGAATAATCTATCTCATTATCTAGACCTGCTAAAACCTCCTCTAAAATTACAGCAACGCCATTGTCAACATCGTTTTGATAATAACAAAAATTTTGACTTAGAGTAAAAGCCGTTTCTAAAACGTCGAAAGTTAAATCCAACTTCCCATAAGAACTTTTATTATAAAAAGAACTGACGCTTTCAAAACCCGTCTGTTCGGAAGTGCCATTAAAAGCCAATTGGATTTTATCTAAATCTCCCTCCGCAAAACGGCCAAATCCTTTGTAGGTTTGAAATTCCACCGGAACCACCAAAATTTTCGGTGTCCCCATGCTAGGTACTCCAACACCAATTTTTGTTATCCCTTCCGCGTCCTGAAGCATATCATCTAATAGTTTTTGACCTTCACCTGTAAAAACATAATTACTAGCGCTTGAACTGCTGCTATGACCAGTAGATGACGAAGAGCTTGATGAACTTGAAGCACTAGAAACGCTAGTGGTAGTAGAACTACTGCTTGTTGAACTACTATCGCTACTGCTATAACTAGTAAAAAACGAGCCACAGCCCGTTAATAAAAGGCCTAATAATAGAATTAAAATTTTTTGCTTTTTCATTTTTAAATAGCTAAGGTCCCCATTGGGTCCCATGGTTTTAAAACAATAGGTTTTTGTTCGACGGCTTTTTGTTGAGCTTCGGTTAGATATTTTTTATTGATAACAGCTTGATAAACATATTTATCAAACCAACTATCTGTCATAACAAAATACCCTTTACTGCCAGCTTCTTCGCCCCAAGAATTTTCAATCTTCCAGCGATTGGGCTTGCCCCTTACTAGATTTACCCCAGTAATAACCATGGCGTGATTCATTGCACTTTCGCGATAATTTAAAGAGCAGGCTTTACACATTTCTAAGTCCATCTCTAAAACTTCGTCATAACTAAAAGCTTCGTCATCCCAAATACCATTACTGCGATCTCCAGCTTTACCACAGTCACTGCCAAACCAAACCGGTTCTTGGGCCTTTAATTGTTTCAAAACCGCTTCTTTGAACTCCTCCATCTCTAAATTGAGATAATGAATTGGTTTTCCCCCAACAACATTGCCTAAATACTGAATGGTATAAGTTTTATTGAAAGGTTTATCTTCAGTCGGTGCATTGATGATGCTTATATAATCATCCAAATCTAACCCAACATACTTTTCATAAAAACTATGGGGAGTAAGATTTTCCTCACAATGATAGTTTTGATCCTTATCAACATATTCAAACTTAAAGCTTTCGGGTATACGGCCAAAACAAGAATTGAGTAAGAAATAAATTTCTTTTAATGCTTTATCCTTTTCACGCATCAACTCTTCTTTTTGACCGGCTTTATAAAGTTTTTGAGCTCTAGCCGTAAATTTACGCAAACGCCTACTAATAATTTGATTCATCGTGGCCGTATTTGATGATTGGAAAGTTTCAGGCATCGCATCTTTTGGCATAAGCCCATATTTCTGGACGATGTTAACAAACATATCCCACTGCCCACCATCCTGAATTGGACGAGAAGTTAAATGAGCGAAAACACGATCATCATAATCGCGATCAATCAACTCCATAATTGTTTCAAGATAATAATTGGCTTTTTCAAACTTGTCCCAAAAAGCAATATAATTTTGGGAAAACTCAAAATTTTCTAATTGTAATTTCTTAGCCACAATTTCCCGCAAGACATTACAACCCGCGAAAATCCAACAACGCCCTGTAGATTTCTGTGCTGTTGCTTTTAAAGTTTTAATATCAATGGAGAACTTCATAGTACTCTTTTGACAAGTTTCCATATTATTTGCAATATTCGCTAAAGAGTTGCGATTTAAGGCTCTCCTTAAAACCAATTGTGTTTTGCTTTTATCATAAGCTTTTTGCGTTTTTTTAATCTCTTCTTTACTAATTACCCGCATATTAAAAATCCTCCTTTTTAGTAATCGTCCTTGCAAAATTATTAAACGATACCAAAAGCATTATAAATGCTTTTTTATTAAAACTTAAGCAATATACTCGTTTTCTGGCTTGTAATCGCTTACAAGATTTTATTTGTCAATAACTTCGTTTATTTGACTAACTTTATCAATAATGTGCTTCACTGGAAAAATCTCTAATTCATCTCGGTGGCGGAAACCCCAAGTAACTAAACAACCTTGTAGATTATTTTGTAACAAAGAACGAGCATCAATATCCGTATCACCAAAATAAAAGAATTCTTCTTTTGAGGCCTTTGTTTTCTCCAAAATATATTCGAACATAGAATAATCTGGCTTAGCTGCTATGCCTTTTTTCTGTCCGATATAAGCATCAAAAATTCCTGGAAAATGGGCGGCAACTAGCTCCTCACCAATTTCGTGCTTTTTATTAGTGATAACCGCTAATTTGTACCCTTTTTCCTTAAGCTTTTTCAATTCATCAACCATGCCATCAAAGGGTTTGCTTAAAATGTTGGCATGCTGAGAATAATAAGTTAAAAAATAATCCATCATAACTTGAACTTCGGCTTTGCTGACTTTGGGAGCAGCTCGTTCTACCAATTTAAAAGTGCCCGCTCCAATAAAAACGCGAACCTCTTCTTTGCTTAATCTTTTCAAATTAAAATGATCCATTGTTTTATTAACGGCATTAACTAAATCATCAAGGGAGTCTAGAATTGTTCCATCTAAATCAAAACCAATAACTTTGTACATAATTTAATATCTCTCTTTACTATATTGTCTTATACTCTTCTCAATTGCTTTCTTTTTCTCATCTTCGCGCTTGTCATACTTGTGTTTACCTTTAGCCACCGCAATCTCAACTTTGGCACGTCCCTTAGTTAAATATACTTTGGTGGGAATAAGAGTATAACCAGCTTCTTGAACTTTTTGTTTCATCTTCAAAATTTCTTTTTTATGAAGCAACAATTTTCTTGTGCGCGCTGGCTCATGATTGAAAAGATTGCCTTTACTATATTCAGCAATGTTCATATTTAAAA
>JAAZGG010000106.1 GCA_012511355.1 bacterium
AAATGAGATTCTTAAGAGATCCAAGCGAATTATCTAAATATGTAAATCAAAAAATTATTAACGATGATAAATACTATCTCTTTATTGATGAAATTCAACATGTTGCTGGTTTTGAAGATGTTATTAACGGCTTAAAAGTTGATTTAAAGGTAGATATTTATTTGACTGGTTCAAATTCAAAACTGCTTTCTAAAGACATCAATACCAAGTTAAGAGGAAGAAGTATTGAAATTAAGGTCTACCCCTTATCTTTTTTTGAGTTTCATAATTATTATCAAAGAGCCTTAACTGATGATTTTAATGAATACCTTTTATATGGTGGCTTGCCATATTTAATAAATGAAGATAGTAGTAATGGGAAAATTGAGTATTTAAAGATGATTAATGAAACCGTAGTTATAAAGGATATAGTAGAAAGATACAATATTAGAAATCCTCATATTTTTAATGCCGTATATGAGTTTTTATGTTCAAATATCGGCTCCTATGTAAGTGCTAACAAGATAGCTAACACCTTAAAAAGCCAGGGCTATAAAACCATTACTAGTGATACCGTTGGTAATTATTTAGAGTTCTTAACTAATGCTTATTTATTTTATAAAGTAAATAGATATGATGTTAAAGGGAAAAACTATTTAAAGACGCAAAATAAGTATTATGCAGCGGATATTGGTATTAGAAATGCAAAAATTAATTTTAGACAATTAGAAATAACGCATGCATTAGAAAATATTATCTACTTAGAGTTATTAAGAAGAGACTATATCGTTGATATTGGAAAAAATTATGATAATGAAATTGACTTTATTGCTAAAAATAATCAAGATACTTATTATATTCAGGTTAGTTACACAGTAAGTGATCCTTCTTTAAAAGAGCGCGAACTAAGGGCTTTTAAAAATTTAGCTGATGGCTATAAGAAAATTGTTTTAACGATGGATCGTGACCCTTATGTTCATTTAGGAAACGGTTATAAAAAGGCTAATATAATTGATTTTCTGTTAAAGGATGATATTTTGTCTTTGATTTAAAATGAAAGCGAAAAAAATAAAAGGTGGAAATAAAACGGGTCGCCACTTTAAAGACCCCATTTTTGAAAGTGTAACATATGTCTTGATATTTATTTAGAAGGCCTTGCTATGTTATAATAACTAGCGGCACGTTTTAGAGCATAAAAGAAAGGAAACAGAAAGATGAGTTTTAAAGAGTTACTGGAAATCTTGTTCAATTTAGATGTAAAAACCATAATTGGCATTTTAATCTGGGGCAACTTAGCTTTAGCCTTTTTAACCTTAAGATATTATTTTTATCATGAATCAAATCACGAAAAGGATCTATTAAAAAGATTTGGTATCGCCAAGATATTACAGGCAGTTGCCTGGATCTTTTTGTTTTTCCGTGGGAATATAAGTGATGTGTTTTCCGTTTACTTTGGTAATATTCTACTTTTTGTCGGTTTTTATGTGGATTCATTAATTATTCTAAAAATGAACAAAAAGGAAAAAGGGTTCTGGTTTAACTTACAAGGGCTTTGTTTAGCCTTATCAATTGGTTTATTTGTGCTTTTTGAAATTATAAGTGGTACAGGAAATATTCGCATTGCGCTGGCATCTTTAGGTGTTTTTCTTGTCTTTGTAATTCCCAATATCTTAAATATCACTAACAAACAGGGTAGCAAGTTTGAAAGATTTATTGGCTCGATTAGTTTGTTCTTTCTTGTCTTGCTTCTGCTTAGGGCCGTATATTCACTGATTAATGCCGATGTAAGTTTGTTTACTACTAATTATATTCAAATAGGAACCTTCTTAGTGTTAGTATTACTGATGTTTGTAAATGGCTCAGGTTTCTTACTAGTGATGTATGAGCGTTCGTATGAAATGGTTAAGGCTAGTAGCAACTTAGATCCTTTGACACAAATCTATAATAGAAGGTATTTTATGAGTAAGGCGGAAGCCTATTATAAAAGGGCTTTGATGGATAAGAAAACTGTGTCACTCCTTTTTATTGATATTGATTTTTTTAAAAAGGTAAATGACAACTATGGCCATTTGTTTGGTGATGAAGTATTAAAAGTAGTCGCTAAGGTTATTGCGGAAAATGTCCGTCCCTTAGATTTTTACTGTCGTTATGGTGGCGAGGAGTTTTTAACTCTCCTACATAAGACTAGTTGCGAACAGGCCGTGTCCGCGGGCGGAGGAATACGTCAAAAGTTTCAAGGATTAGAGTTTAAAGATAATAGTGAATTTAAGTGTACGGTCAGTGTAGGCGCT
>JAAZGG010000107.1 GCA_012511355.1 bacterium
ATCTTATGTACCTAAGGTTAGCCTGCGAACAGAAGTAGCTGACGACATCCGTACTATTTTTGACGCCCAGGAAAGAGACGCGGCTGAAAGCCGTCTCAGAGATGCAGTCAACAAATATGCTAAAATTGCATTCAAGTTGGAAGATTGAATGGAGGTAAACCTTCTGGAAGGATTTGCAATGATTGCATTTCCACTTTTGCATCAGAAAAGACTTCGAACTTCCAACACAGCTGAACGGTTCAGCCAGGAGATCAAATGCCGAACCAGAGTGGTGCGGGTTTTTCAAAATGAAGACGCTTGTTAGCTACTCGTATCGGCTGTTCTGATCGAGTTTAGTGAAGATTGGGAATATGGGAGGATCTATTTGAATATGGAGGTTACTTAGACGATCATTACCGGAAAGAATCCGTGACTGTTCTACAGAAAACCTGACATATAATTAAAAAATTTACGCCGTGCTTTTTTAATCAATACATGTATGAAACCTGCGATGACCAACAAGCTCTTGTTGTGTGATTTTTACTCGAGAGGTATGACATTGTTTTTCAGCAAATTACAATTGGCAAATTCACTATCTATATTATCAAGTTTCAATAAAAAGTTACCGCTTGTTTTAAAGATACCCTCACAATCATCAAACAGAAAATCGTTGTTTAACATCAATATATAATCAGCATCACTTTCCAATGCATAACTGAAAAGCATTGATTCATCCAAATTGTATTGCGCCCCTACACTCTGGTTCAGCAGGTAATACCGGACATAAATTGCAGGTTCGTTAGTGTTTGAAATGATGTTCCTGTTACCGCCCCAAACAAGATCATCTGTTATTAGGATTTTCGCGTTTTCTCCAGTAATGTCAATTACATTTTGTGCCAAAACATAGGAGTTCTTCAACAGTGCTGAGTCTTGATAAGCGCCAGGCTTTAACGAAAATTCACGAAGCAGAGGCATTGGGATCATGATTTTTACAATCGCAATAAAAATAAAAAGTGCTAACAACACTACGTCTACCAAACTTCTATCATTTTTCTCACTGACTGTTGGTAATGCAAGCGCCGGTAGCATAGGAATGAGAAAGGTTACAAGACTTATATACCTCGATATACTTCCTGATGTAAATGATGACTTTTGAATAGTATATCCAAGAATGAAAAAGGCAGAAACAAGAAAACAAATCGCATATACGGCATAAAATGTTGGCTTATTTTGGGTAGGTTTTTTAATAATTATGGTTCCGAATCCTAATGTCCATATGATTAATGTGTACGGATAGTGTCTCATAAAAAACAAAAAAATCTTTGACAGGTATTCGATATAGTCGTTTAGTGATTCTCTGGCTGCCAACTTAGGAATTAATGAATCATGGTAATTTATATTGCCAATAGTATCAAAGTAAAGCCATCGAAGTGTCAAGATAATTACTATCACCAACATCAAGATCCAAAAGGATCTGGTTTTTGCTAAACCTATTACTTTTCCCTTATATACCCAGAAATCAAATAAAAACCATACAAGCAAAAGTATAAAGGAAATGTGTATATATGGTTCTTTGATAAAGTACAGTAAAAGTAATGTTATTGCTAACATAAAACTTCGCTGAGATGTTGGTTCTAAAATTGGCTTAAATGGTTTTATAAGGACCAATCCAAAAATTAGTACAATAAACGCGCAATAAATATCGGCGTACAAAGAAAACATATAAGCAGCTTCGATTGAACCATAAACAGCCCAGATCAGAAATATTAATCCTACAAATTTGCTAATTAAACTTGTTTTGCTAAGCCTTGTATAAACAAGATTCATGGAGACATAAACAACAAACACATTAATCCAGGATGCGTATTGTTCCAATATGTTGTTGTAGAACTTATAAATCGTTGAAATCAAGATGGGGATGAAAGAGGTGTATTCGAATCGCCATAAAACATTAAAGTCAGGACCTCTAAGTTGTCCATTCTCGAAAATATATTTTGCATCAATACCCCAATAAGTAAATGTATCCCAACGTGGATCAATGCGATCGAAATTCATTAGAGTAAGCAAACAAAAAACAAAGAATATGACAAGAAACGCCGTTCTATCAAATGTCTTTAATTTCTCAAATGAAATGTTTGAAAGAAAGTTGCTATCATCAATAAAAATGGTCACGTAGCCCAAGCTTAAAGTCGCCAGTATATAAAGAATGGGAATGGGGTTTGAAAAAACAGTATTGATTCCAACAAATCCGCTCAACAAAAAAACTAGCGGAATAAACATTAAAGATATTGCAGCAGCATTTGTGAACCAAGAAACAATATTATCATACTCCAAGGTGTTCTTGAGTTTGTATG
>JAAZGG010000108.1 GCA_012511355.1 bacterium
AAAAATAACAGGTCATTATCAGGATTTTGGCTTTTTGGAAAATTTGATTGATGGGGTTTTAGCTAGAAGAACCTCAGTGGCTACTCATGTCTACAACACTATGAAAGCGGCGGCACCAACGCCCATCTTCTTCATGGGTGATCGTCAAGATGACTTCCGCAATCAACAGGGTGATGGCTACGCTTCCTATATTGCAGGCGTCGCAGCCCAGTGCACTTTCGCCCACGGTGAATGGTGGGGTGGTGATGGGGGCGGAACCACACCTCATGCCTTGATTCAAATTATGGAAGGTGACACTGTAAAAGCCGCTGTGTGCTACGCTGATGTCTACCCTGATGAGAAAATAACCGCTTTAGTTGACTTCAATAACGATGTTATTAAAGATTCGCTAGCCGTTGCCAAGGTTTTAAAAGAGCGCCTGGGGGCGGTGCGAGTGGATACCAGCGATACTTTGGTTGACCATTATTTTGATAAACTAAGTGAAAAAGAAAAGACCGGCTTAAAAATAAATGGTGTCAATCCAACCCTGATTAAAGCCTTACGAAGAGCCTTGGATGAGGCCGGTTTTCCCTATGTTAAAATCGTCGTTTCCAGTGGCTTCGATATTGAAAAAATCAAATGGTTTAAAAAGGAAAATACCCCTGTGGACTCCTACGGTATAGGAAATTCCTTACTTAAAATCAACATCGGCTTTACTGGGGATTTAGTCCGCCGCAACGGCAAAGAACTCGCCAAAGCTGGTCGGCGCGATGTTCCAAGTAGTCGCTTAGAAAAGGTTGAGTAACCAATATTTAATGATTTTCACTAAAAAGCACTGCTTTTTATGATAAAGAGTGTTATAATCATAAAGGAATTTTTAGAAGGAGGCGTTCTATAATGTTTGAAAGTTTACTTAAAATTTTAAAAGAAAATCGAAGAACTTTGGTTCTTCCCGAAGGCGAAGATCCCCGAATTTTGGAGGCGGCGGCGCGCTTAAAAGCCGATGATGTTTTGGATCCTATTCTATTAGGCGATGTTAAAAAGGTTGAAGAGTTAGCTAAAAAACATGGCTTCAATATTAAAGGCATCAAAATCATCGATCCTCATAACTATGAGCACTTTGATAAAATGGTCGAACAGCTCTTTGCCCTAAGGAAAGGTAAGATGTGTAAAGAAGACTGTATAAGCAATCTTTATAAAACCAATTATTTTGGAACCATGTTAGTTAAAATGGGCTTAGCTGATGGCTTACTAGGTGGTGCGACTTACTCCACCGCTGATACCGTTAGACCGGCCTTACAAATCGTCAAAACCAAGCCTGGCAATAACATCGTTTCTTCCTGCTTCGTCATGGCTAGGAAAAGACAAGATGGCTCTGATGAAATCTATGTCATGGGCGACTGTGCTATCTGCATTAATCCTAGTGAAGATGAATTAGTCGAAATTGCTAATGAAACCGCTAGAACAGCGAAGATTTTCGGACTTGAGCCCTATGTGGCCATGCTTTCTTATTCAACCCTAGGTTCAGGTAAGGGTGACAGTGTTGATTTAGTCAAAAATGCGACCGCGAAAATCAAGGCCCAAAATCCTTGGTATCACGTTGATGGAGAATTCCAATTTGATGCCGCCTTCTCACCCACGGTTGCCAAAACTAAAGCCCCGAACTCACCAGTAGCTGGTAAGGCTAACACCTTTATCTTCCCGATGATTGAGGCGGGTAATATTGGTTATAAAATCGCCCAACGCCTAGGTGGCTTTGAAGCCTATGGTCCCATCCTTCAAGGTTTAAATGCCCCCATTAATGATCTTTCAAGAGGCTGCAATGCCGATGAAGTCTATCAGATGGCGATTATCACCGCCGCTTTAAAATAGTTTTAAAAAATAAAAGAAGGGATTTTCCCTTCTTTTTACATCTTTTCAATCTCTTCTTTTAAGACGCGAACGATATCTTTCTCGTCAATCTTTTTAATAATTTTTCCTTTTTTAAATAAAGCCGCTTGCCCTAATCCTCCGGCGATACCGATATCGGCTTCTTTTGCTTCTCCAGGTCCATTGACCACACAGCCCATAACCGCGACTTTGATGTTTTTATTTAACTCATCCAAATAGGCCTTAACTTCCTGGACAATCGGCATTAAATCAATTTGACAGCGACCGCAGGTTGGACAGGCAATTAGGGTTGGATAATTTTCATAGAGATTAAAGGCTTTTAATAATTCTTTACAAGCGCTTATTTCCATTTTCGGTTCAGCGTTCATCGAGATGCGAATAGTATCACCAATACCTTCTTTTAGAAGAATTCCTAAACCAGCCCCAGAGCGCAGACAACTAGTGAAGCAATCACCAGCCTCAGTAATCCCTAGATGCAAGGGATAGGGGAAGGTTTCAGCAGCCAGTTCATAAGCGCGTATTGTCGTTAAAACATCGGAACTTTTTAAAGAGATGACAATATCATAAAAGTCTAGTTCTTCTAATCTTTTAACATAGTCTTTAGCACTACTAACTAAGGCTAGGGCCTGATCTTTATAATCGCTGACACTACTAGGTAAAGAGCCGCTGTTGACACCGATTCTAATTGGAATTTTCTTGTTTTTACAAGCGTCAACAATTAATTTTAGGTGTTCGACCTGCATATTGCCGGGATTAATACGAATTTTATCGGCTCCATTTTCAATAGCTAAAAGCGCCAAACGATAATCAAAGTGAATATCGGCAATTAAAGGGATATGAATCTCTTCTTTAATCGCTTTTATAGCTTCGGCGTCTTCTTGATCTAAGATAGCAACGCGAATTAGCTCACAACCCCGCTTTTCAAGGTCGAGAATTTGCGCAATTGTCGTTTGGGTATCTTTGGTCTTAGTCGTGGTCATTGATTGAATCAAGACCTTATTTTGACCACCCATTGTTAAATTAGCGATTTTAACCGGTCGTGTGTTCCATCTTTTCATGTTATCACCGCCTTAATAATAGCATAAAAATTTACTTATTTTACTAGTTAAAATTGAAAAGGCGATTTTTTTGATTTTTATAACATAAAACTCTAGAATTATTTAAGAATTTATGCTAGCATGATAGGGTATACCAGTTAGCGGAGGTGGCTAAAATGCGGGAAAACATTATTTTTCGTTGCACGGTTTGTGGCGAAGAAAATTATATTGGTGACAAAAACAAGAAAAACCATCCTGAGCGGGTTGAAATCTTAAAATATTGCCCTCGTTGCAATAAAAAAACCACTCACAAAGAAAAGAAATAGACCTGCTTGGGTTTATTTTCGTTTAAGGAGGGAAGTGCTTTAATGAAATGTTTGAAACATGTCAATAGTTAT
>JAAZGG010000109.1 GCA_012511355.1 bacterium
TGATTTCAAGCCATGAATCACGCAGTAACTCAATCAAACTCACCCAATCATTAAGTCCTCGATTTTGATAATGCTCCATAATAGATGGTAAATCTATTATGGAGCGCTCTCTCTGCTCATCCGGCTCTTCTAAGAAACGGAGCAAATCCAATGCATCGCGCAATAACTGTTGAAAATCATCAAACAGATGCGGTAAAGCTAACTGCCATTGCTCCCCTTTTATTTTATTCAACGTTGAATGTACATAGTCATCCGTCAATACTAACTCAAAGTCCAACAAATCCTTTATGTGAACTGCCTCATTAGTTCTACTAGAGTCATCCTGCTCCCAGACAAACTTTTTCTTCAAGAGAACCTTCGGTTTTAGTATTTCACGTAACGCCATGCGTAATGGTAAAGTTAACCCTTCTTGGTTAAAACAACTATCCCATTGAGACAAATCATATGAGTGAAAATATGATTTCACCCTACCAGCGAGCAAAAGACGCCATAATTTACGCATTGGCTGACTCGGGATCGCGTTAGGTGCATGCAAACGAATTTCATCAAGTTTAGAGGTATCACCATCACACTCTAATTTAGCAAAACGTTCTAACTCATTTTGAATCATTCGTGACCATTCTTCATGCAAGTTACCACCTTGTTCTGCCGCCCAGAGTATAAGCCTTGGATCATCTAGATGACGCAAAAGCCATCTAGCAAGTTGCGGCATTACCTTATCCCACTTACTATTAAATACTTTGGCAGAAACAAGTGACATCCGCAGCTCAAGGTCATGAGATACTGGCCGCTTAATCAGGCTAAATCGAAAATTAGTATCTAATTCACCATGAAGTTGCACATCAAAACGTGGAGCGTCATTTTCAGTAAAGTATTCTTCTCCAAATGATTCTAAAAGCCAGTCAAGTGGAGGAGCTGGATTAAACTTAGCAAAACGTTTTGCAGGCAAACCAGAACTGTCTGATAATGCCCAAAGCATTCGTCCTACAAAATCATCCTGTTGCGAGCTTTTCTGAGGATGCACCGAAGCATACTTAACAACAATAGCTTCCTTACCTTCAACTCCATCATGATATGTATTAGCCCACGCATGTAATGTCTGGTGCAGTACCGAATGGTCATTACTATTATTTGAATCCGTGTTATACAAAATAGGAGTGACACCTTTAGCTTCCCATTCGATACTTTTCTGTTGTTCCTCACCCGGTTTACAGTCAGCTAGCGCCCAAGCTTGAGGTGTGGACTCGCCCAGCATCCTGTCTGCTGCTAACGCATCCATCATATAACGCAGTACTGGGTCGTTGATACTATAGCCGACAAAACAAACTATATAATTTCGAAATAAGTCACTTACAAAACGGGCAGCCCAGCGCTCAGCAAGATACGCCAACCCAAAATCACCACTAGTGAGTACAAGACGATTTAATGCCGTTTCCTCCGGCTTTAGAGGCAATAGGCCATGTAAATACACTAATCCATTCCAACGACTATTCTTTGGGACAGGTAGCATTGGAGCAGCATACGTCTCGAATTCTTGTTTCATTTTATATGCAGCTATATGAAATGTGCGGTCATAGTTTGTCGTGACTAAACGCAACTTACCATCACGATTAGTAGCTAATTGCAATAATGCTTTCTGTGTGTCTAAGGCACCCTTACGACAAATTCTGGGCTTCAAAGCCCGCATTAATGTACAACGAACCTTGAAACGCTGCCCCGGCAAACGACGTTCAAGCAAATCAAGCGTAGTATCAAATTGACCTCGTTCAAAAGCATCATTTTCAATGACTGAACGTTCAGTTTCGTTTTCTTGATAAATATTTTCTACTAATCCTTGAAATCCAGGCAAACCTGCTGGATAAGAGATCCCTGCACCACAGAAAAACACAACACGCCCCTCTTCATGCGCTTGCAATAAACTATCTGGTATATCAGGACCATTTTCAATAAACTGCATTTAGTACCTTAAGAGTAAAAATAAAACATTTTTTAAAAAAGCTAGCCATTACTCAGGTAGTAAATAAGTAGAAATCACCGAATCCATAGATATAGCATTAACTCTATTATCACAATATTTTTTGTAATACTGCTCTAAGATACTTGGAACTTTCTTTTTTTCAAACAGCCTTTTGGCTATCCACAATAAAAAATCTACTACATCTAAACCCACATCAGAAATTCCAGACTTAAACATAGGTTGAGTAATGGGTAAATAGCCTATATTTCTTTCAACTGGTCCAGTCTCGCTTATTGAAAATATACTTTTAGATTTCTCATATAAATCAAACAGAAATTGCTGATGTTTATTAAACTGTGACTGCTGATCAACAATAATAAAAGCCTTATTAAGATCTACTCCTCTTAGTTTATTCGTGTCAGAAATGAGCATTAAGACAAATTGGAATCCAATAGCATTTGGGGACATTTGCAAAGAATGGAATTTTTTAGTAGTCCGATATCGTATTTGACTAATGTTATCGGCTGCCCAGAGTAATGGTTGAATCAAACACGAATTGATCACATCTCCTTTCTTTTCAGCTTTTTTGGCTAATAAACGACAAATCTTAGTTATAGTTTCGTTGCCTTTAGGTTCGGAATCCTTAACCCTAGCTTCCCACACTTGCTTTGCTAACTCATCATCAAAAAGCTGATGGAGCGCATACAAGAGATAATACCTTTTCTGAGTCCAATAATCCTCATGGGCTACGGCATCATTCACACCTGAATCAAAAATCTGATCAAAAAAAGCAAAAATCGAATGATCGTATTTATTTACCATAGCAACATGAAAATCAAGGCTTAAATTATCATGTGTCTTTATTAAAACTTCAATAAACTCTTCTTTTTGTATATTTGTTAGTTCATTCGCATGCAAACGTTCCATACCAAACTTGTCACGTAGATTTTGAATATCACTTTGCAATTCAATATTCAAATCTGCACTTGAAATTAATAATCCATAATAAAAATTAGGTTGTGATGGGTCAAAAAGCTCCAAACCTGTATGGCCGCTTTCATCTACATAAAAATACATATTCTTTTCTACTCTGGTTTTGACCGGCTATTAATGAGCCATTAGTACAAAAAAAATCATTAACTGCTCTGTAAATATGAAACACAAGGAATCCTGACTTTTCAAGAATCTGCATTTAATTTCTTTATTAAAAATATAATTAGAATGGTAATTAACCTCGCTATTTGCGTCTACATCTCTACCTAAATAATATAGCGTTATCAGCTCAAAGAGCTTATCAGTAGACTAAATAGGAATATCACTAACTGAAGAACTGGCATAACATAGAAGGCTCTTATCAGATAACTCAACGATATAAGTCACTCAAAATTTTCGGCAGCAGCTTTTACCTCTCACAATACATTATTTACTCACATATGTCCTTATGCCTTAGGCTAGTCTCTACCATTAAAAACCTTTAGAAAAAAAGCATCGTTTAACTCTACTACGGACAACCCTGAATTCGCACACATTGCCTTCCCCCTCAATCAGGATAGTTGGAGCTTCATTACCTGTTAGAATTTGATATTCACCTAGGGGGCATGAAGAGGATTTCAATGAAATATTCCCAAGAGCGTAAGCAAGCTATTCTCGACAAGCTACAA
>JAAZGG010000110.1 GCA_012511355.1 bacterium
GTCTATCGCCATAACGTCCCCCTTTTCGCTCGCTACTCTAGAAAGGTCTATGATGTGTCTATAGAAGATGATGAAAAAGCGGCCTTAGAGGGCATTAAAAAGACCCAAGCCTTCTTTGAAAGTCTGGGTGCTGAAACTTCACTTGTTAAAGCCAAGGTCCCCACTGATAAGTTTGAATTTCTTGCTAAGAGAGCTACCCTTAGAGGGCCACTCGGTCAATTTGTTAAACTAACAGCTAGTGACATCGTTAAAATTTACGAACTTGCACGCTAAAAAAACTTATATTATGTCAACAAAAAAATGAGGTAACCCCCTCATTTTTTTATTTTTCTTCTTTTACTTTAATTTCTTTAACTTTCTTACCATCATAGTAACCACAGTTTGGACAAACACGGTGGGGTTTAATTTCCTTACCACAATTGGGACAAGTAACCAAAGTGGCGGCAGTCAAACTCATATGACTACGACGTAAAGCTTTCCTAGTCTTGGATGTTTTGTGGGTTGGTACGGCCATAATGACACCTCCTATTTAATCTTTAAAATAATCTTTGAGTTTAACTAGACGCTGATCGATGTCAACATCAGAAACGGGAGCAGTTATGGGCTTATCGCCTTCTTTTATTACCCGTATTGGGATAGCAAGCATAATGCATTCTCGCACAAAGTCCGTTGTATCTATTACGCTGCCTTTGACCACGATAAACTCATCATTGCTACTTTCCTGAAAAGAATAGATAACTATTTCACTAGTTTCAAACGGATAATCCACGGGTTCCAAACAACGGGCACAAGGCAAGACCATAATGCCGGTGATGGTCAAATTAAGGCTTAAGCACTCCGAACGAGAATCATAACTAGCCTTACCTGCAACCTGAACATCTTTAAGTTCTAATAATGTAAAGGCTTTATCAAAGAGTGCCGCGTCAATAGAAAGTTTTTCTTGATAACTAAAACTCGAACTTTTTAAACGCAGCAAATCGGTCTTAGTCCATTTCATAAAAGTCGTCTCCTTCTAAAAAACGCTATGGCTATTTTAATATGTTGAAAGGTATTAGTCAACGAAAAGCACTCTTTTTATTGTTATTTGGGGCGCAAATATTGTAACATAATAAAGTGGAGGTTTGAAAAATGAAAGTTTGTGGTTTAGTCGCTGAATTTAATCCTTTTCACAATGGTCACGTTTTATACTTGGAAAAAGCCCAAGAGTTAAGCCAAGCTGATATTTATATTCTAGCCATGTCCCCAAATTTTGTGCAACGCGGAGAACCGGCCATTATGGATAAGGAGCGCCGCACCCTAGCCGCTTTAGATAATGGGGTCGATTTAGTTATTGAGATCCCCACCATTTATACTCTTCAAAACGCTGATCTTTATGCCAAAGCTGCTCTTCACATGCTAGAAGATCTAGGGGCCGATTGCGTGGTTTTCGGTACGGAATCCGGCGATACCGAAACCTTCCTTCAGAAGTTTGAAAACAAAGAATTTGTCTCGCCCCGCATGGATGAGATCATCCAAGAATATTTAGCAGAAGGCTATAGTTATCCTAAGGCTAAAGCCGAGGCTAGCCGTATCGTTAATGACTTCTATTTAGAAAACCCCAATGATATTTTAGGTTATAGTTATCTTAAAATAATTACGCAAAATAAATTAAAAATTAAACCCCTTTGTTATCAGAGGATCAATAACGAAAAAAGTATCGGAAGATCCGGCGAATATTCTTCAGCAATGGCGATAAGAAATGCCATAAAAGTCAATCGTTCGCTCTTTGATGAACATCACTTTTTAGATGATTATTTCAATCTTCTTAAATACAAAATTGTAACCACAAAAGCCAAGGATTTAGAAAAAATCCATCTGGTTGATGAAGGCATTGAAAATCTCTTTAAAAAGAACATCGTCAAAGCTAGGGACATGGAAGATTTTATCAATATGTGTACCTCTAAACGCTATAGCGGAGCGCGAATTAAAAGGACCATTTGTCATATCTTGCTCAACAGCGATAAAAAGGATGCTAAAGCCATCTTAAGAAAAAAACCGCCCTATATTCGTTTACTCGGCTCTTCACCTAAGGGCAGGAAATATCTAGCTAGCATTCGTAAAGATACTGAAGCTAATATCCTAACTCGCTTTGCTGCCAAGGATAATCCCTTGCTACTAAGTGAATTAATCGCTAGTGAAGTCTACTATTTAGGCTCGCGTAGCTTAGAAAAACATGACTATCAATTAAAGGAACTTCGTAATTTCCCAGTTAAGATTTAAACGCGTGTCACAGCGCGTTTTTTTGTTTTTTGAAAGATTTTTCTTTCAAAAACCTCTTTCGTTATGCTATAATTGGTAGTTGTTGAGAGGAGGACACTTATTATGGAACTATTTGACGTTATTCCCGCTAGTTTATTTAGTGTTTTAACCTCTAAAAATCGGGAAGTTTATGCCGCCGCTTTATTATCGATGCGCAAATCCTTTGCCGACGATGTCATGCTTGATAAAGAAGTTCTGGTCGCGCATTTAGCAAATAATCTGCAGTCCAACATTCTCGATATTGATGTCAATGCCGAAGAGGGTTATAGCGAAGAAAACAGTAAAGATACCATCTCAATGGCCCGCTTTTTAGTTAAACGCTTTAAAGAAACTGGTTGGGTTGATACCGAATATGCCCGTGGTAGCCGCTTGCAAGAATACGTCACCCTGCCGCCCTATTCCATCAAGATGCTAGATTTACTTTATAATTTAACCAACGAAGAAGTCGCCGAGTACGATGCTTTTATGTATTCAATGTACTCAGCTTTAGATAAGGCCGATGATGAATATAAGGATTATCGTTTCATTGCCATCACCAGCGTCTATGAGAAAATTCAAAAATTTGAGAGCACCCTTAAAGGTCTTTTTAATGATTTAAAAAGGCATTACACCAGAATGGGCCATTTAAAAACAGTCAACCAAATGCTATCGGAACACTTTGATTCCTATCAAAAAGATGTCATTAAACAGATCTACCTACCCTTAAAAACCAAAGACTCTATCAGTCGCTTTAAAGGACCTATTATTAACATTCTTAGCCGCTGGCTAAGGAGTCCTGATATTATGGAGAGCATTGTCACCCAAGCCGCCTTTCAAAAGCGTTTTACTGACCGCGAAGAGGCCAGAGATGAAATCATCTCTAAAATTAACTTCATCACCGATAAGCTCATCTCCTTGCAAAGTCTTTTAAACTCCATTGATGAGCGCAATAATGAGTATGTGCAAACGGTGACCGAAAAAATCAGTTATCTTTTGAAAAGTGATAAATCTATCAAAGGTAAATTAACTAAAATTGTCGAACAATTTGCTAAAGAAAGATTCAACAACTCCTTTGAGAGTTTAGAACTGCTCCAAGAAATTCTTAATTTACGCAGTAGCTCAACCCTAACAGATGCCTCACTCTTTAATCGGGCCAAGGCCGAACGCGATTTTGGCAGCGGAGAAATTTTAGAATTACCGTACATCGATGAAGAGACAACCAATGTTTTAGTAAGCGACTTTGTCGACAGTATCCGCGATGAATACTCAACTAACAACGTTGTTAAATATATGCATGAGCAGATGGATGAAATAGATCGACTGAGCACTAAAGACATGCGCATCGATAGTCTGCATGCTTTAATCATGTTGATGTATGCCTTTATTCGGGGCTTTGATGAGCGTATTTTCTATCGCTTAGAACTGCGGGATGGCAATATCATGAACCACCATTACTCCGTTCCCGATTTGGATTTTGTTCGCAAAAGGAGGATTAATTAAGCTATGTGGATGCAAGATTTTGAACTTTTAGCCGGTGCTGAACAAGAACGCTTTAAAAAAGTGGCCAATTACCTTTTAAATAAGAGTTATGTGCTACGGGAAATCTATGAAAATCGTGATCGTATTGGTAAAATCAATGCTGATTACCGCTTTTTAGAACGCAATTTCCCACTCTTCAGTGAGTATTTAGATTATGCTGGCTATAACCTAGTCAAGGATGATGCCTTTGGGATTATCTCTTTGAATAATCGTTATGAATACAACATCTTAAAAGTAGATAAATTCACTACTACTCTCCTTTTGACTTTAAGAATCATCTATGACGAAGAAAAAGAAAAGAATGCCTCGCGTAACGTCGTATTTATTCGCGTCAGCGATGTCATTTACCGCATGCTTGAGGATCGCTTGTTGCTTAAAAAACCTACGATTAAAGATACTACCGATACCTTAAGAACCTTAATCCGCCATAACATCATCGCCCGTTTAGAAGGCCAGATTGAGGATCCCACCTGTTTGATAACAATCTACCCAACCATCATCAAAGTGGTCTCTAACGATAAGATTAACGCCCTTTATGAAGTTATGTTCAAAGAAGTGGCGCCGGAAAATAATCCTTATGCCTTTGAAAAGGAGGACGAAGACAGTGAAGAAATTAAATAAATTACTCTTAACCAATTGGCATTATTTCACCCATGAGGTTTTAAATTTTGGTTTGGTGAACTTCTTAACTGGGAAAAACGCTTCCGGTAAGACCACCGTTATTGATGCTTTGCAACTCCTCTTGCTCGGTGATACAACTGGTCACTTCTTTAATAAGTCCGCCTCCGAAAAGTCTACTCGTAGCTTAAGGGGCTATCTACGCTGCGAATTTGGCGATACCGAAGATGGTGGGGCCTTATATTTAAGAAATGGCCGCTTCACTTCTTATGTCGTCGGTGAATTCTATGATGACACCTTAGATAACACCTTTACTTTAGGCATTGTCTTTGACTCCTATGAAGATGACTCCTATGATGGTAAGTTTTTCTACTATAATGGCGCCTTACCTGAGAATAGATTCATTGAAGGTAAGATTCCCATGGACATGAAGGTCTTAAACCTTTTCCTCTTAAATAATTATAGTGATGTCACCTTCTTCCCTACCAACACCTCTTACCGAGAATTTTTAAGAATGCGTTTAGGTAATCTACCCTCAACCTTCTTTCACTTGTTTAAAAAGTCCATTCCTTTTACCCCTATCACCAACATTGAAACCTTCATCACCGAATATATCTGCGATGTTGAAAATAACATCAATGTGGTCACTATGCAGGAAAACTTCCGCAATTATAAAAAACTAGAAATCGAGACCGAAGAACTCGTCAAAAGGGTTAATAGTCTTGAAGATATTATTGAGAAATACAACACTTGGAAAGAAAGACAAAAAAGCGTGGAGATTAAACGCTACATCCTTGAGCGCAGTAACCTCTACCGCACCGCAGCCCAAGAAGATAAGATCAAACTTAAAATCGCCGATGTTAAAACCGAGATTGAAGAGACTCAAGCAATTCTTGATAAGTGTAATGTTGGACTTAAAAACGCTAGAAACTCCCGTGAAAAATTAATTGAAGAAAAATTCGCCTCTGATGTTTATAAGCGCCGAGCCGCCTTTGAAGAAAAACTTGAGGCTTTGGAGTTAAAAATTCGCGAACTCAATGTCCAAATTACCTCGGTTAAAAATAACCTAATCTCCTATGCCGATAACTGGAATTATGGCATTGATACTCTGATAAATGACCTTGGTAAAGACTTTGCTGATAGCGACTTAGCTAAACAAGCCCGCTCTGTTCAAAGCACTTTACGTAGTCATTAGCTTGAAGTGGCGGGGGAAACCGTAGGCGAAGCGATTATTCAAAAAGTCCACAAAGAGCTGATGGACTTCCAAGGGCAGTTAAAATCCTATCAATTCAAAATTCTCAATGAAAACGTAGAAATCAGCGAGAGATTAAGTGCTAATCGGGCCGATATTGTTAGTTTATCTTCAGGTAAGAAGCAATATGATGAACGCCTTGTGCGTTTTAAAGAAATCATTGAACAGGCTTTATTTAACAAATACAAAACAAAGATTGCGGTCGATATTCTCGCCGACCTTTTAGATATTAAAGATGAAAGTTGGCGCTTAGCGATTGAAGCCTATCTAGGCAATCAACGTTACTACTTAATCGTCGATCCTAAATATGTTGATGATGCCATTAGAATCTATGACAGAGTTAAAGATGACTTGCCTTACTATGACTATGGTATTGTCGATACCGAAAAAGTCATCGCTAATGCCAAAGCACCTTTAGCTAATTCCCTAAGCGAAGAATTAACCTGCCGTAATCAAGGAGCAAAGACCTATATCAATATGCATCTAGGTACGCTAATTAAATGTCACGATATAGGTAAACTCCGTTCTAATCCCCGTTCCATCACTAAGGATGGTATGATCTACCAAAACTATGTCGCAAGACGCCTTAATGTTAACCGCGTCATCCCCTGCATTGGTAGTGGTTCAACTAAGGAGCAACTGCGCCAAAAGAACTTAGAAATTAAAGAACTAGAGGCTCGTTTACAAGAGGTAAATAATCAGGTTAAATACCTCGGTAAACTCACTAGTTTAGAAATCCTTAATAGCAACGAAATCCGCACTATGGTTAAAGTCCTTAACGATACCAAGGATTTACCAAGCCTAATTAAAGAAGCCGATGGCACTAGAGAAATCGTTGAATCGATGTCAACAAATTATCTAGACACCTTAGAAAAGAACATTCAAAAGGTCACAAAAGAGATTGCTGATTTAGAAAGCGAACAACTCGAATTAAATAATGAGATTGTCCGTGGTCATGCCCAAATTGAACGTTATCTCAAAGAAGAACTACCTAGCCAAAAAGCTCAGGTGAACGAACTCAAAGAAAGAATCAATCAAAGTTTTGATAAGACCTGGATTCAAACACTTGGAGAACCTGCTTTCTTAGATATCCTGCAGAACAATTGCAATCCTGAAACTCTGTTCGAAACTTTGACTACAGAAATCGCTAGTATCCTTAAGACCTTA
>JAAZGG010000111.1 GCA_012511355.1 bacterium
AAAGAAACCCCTAAACGATTAAAAGCTTGTTCTAATTGGGTTTTAGTTTCGCCACTTAATAATTCCTTAGGTATTTTAGCATACCAATCATTGGCCGAATTTTTTAGGGTGTCCTTCAGTTTAGCATAACCAAAAGAAGTGGAACAAGTGGCAACATCAACAACTCGGCAATAATTTAAGGCCGCGTTATTAACTTTTTCTTCATTATAATTACTACCATCTTTTAAGGTCTTTACATATTCGTTAGAATTCAGCATATAAGTTTCATATTGCTTAAATGCCTCTAAATATACTTTCTTATTGTCCTTGGCTCCGCTATAACCAGCAACAAAGGCCCCATCAACGCTAAAAGGAACACCTTCTTTATCAAAAATTTCAAAAACCGGTTCAGTTACATGATTATGATAAAGTTTAAGATATGAGGCTTTATCAACTAACTGTTTGCCACCTTTTACCAAAAAAGGCGAAGTGAAAAGTTCCAAAAAAGCCGCCGATAAAATAAAGAAAATGAAAAAGCCATAGATGAAGCCGACAAAACGACTTTGTTTGTTTTTAATATTTTTAACCTTCCGGAAAACACGATTTAAAATAAAGACGATTATCATGAAGGCCACTAAAATAATTAAAATAGCACAAATAAAATAAGCTAGGTCGGCATCAATAAAACTCAGAGCCGATTCTAGACTTGCATTGATTGATAAAAGATTCTCCCAAAAACCAATAGGCTTTAACCAAGAAGCCACCAGTGGCCCTAAAAAGGCAATCATGACAATAAAAAGGGCAAAATAAGCCAGATTGAAAAGACATTTGACTATGCCATCAGCCGTACACTTAATGACACAGATCAATAAAACCAAAGCCAATACGCCAATCAAAACCCACATCGCAGTTTCATTTTGAATATAAGAACTAATATCTAAAAACATCTGACAACTCCCTTCCTTATTCTATTATACATGTGGATTTTAAAATTTAAAGTCTTTTATGCGCGTAAAAACAAAAGAAAAGACATCCATAGCACGTGCACTATGAATGTCGATCCAAATATCTAGGCTGGACTAGATTTTTTCAATATCAGCAAAGTCCAATTCAACATTGGTAACTCGACCGAACATGGTTGCGTTTACTGACACCAGGTCTTTTTCAGCATCGACACTGACAATAACGCCCGTGCTACCAGCTAAAGGTCCTCTTAATACCCGAACTTCCGTACCAACTAGGTAATCAGCATACATATCTTTATTGACAATTCCTACTTTCTTCAGAACTGTATCAATCTGTTCTTTGGGGACTGGTATGGGTTTAGTTCCCCCACCACTACTGCCCACAAAGCCCGTAACCCCAGGGGTATTCCGTACAACAAACCAAGCTTGATCAGTCATAATCATCTCGACAAAGACATAGCCTGGATAGATATTCTTAATTCTCATCTTACCTGTCGGCATACCTTCCCGCATCACAGGTACCTCTTCTTCAGCCACCAAGACTTGAAAGATATACTCTTGCATATTCATGCTTTCAATACGTCTTTCCAAATTGTTTTTTACCTTATTCTCGTGACCGGAATAACTGTTAACTACATACCATTGTTTTTCACTGTATAGTTCTTCCATCATCGAACTCCTTATTTAAACTTTAAGATTTGTAAAAGTCTAATAACCAAAGCATCCGCTAATAAAAGGAAAAGAGAAAAGAAAATAGAGTAGCCAAAAACGGTGGCAATGTCGGCCTTAAACTCAGCGCCTTTGGCCCAACGCACCCGATGCCCCTCATCCCAAACACCAATTAAATACTTTTTAAATCTGCGCATCTTTCTTTCTCCTATTTGCTTTCTTTATGCAAAGTGTGAGCATTACACTTTTTACAAAACTTCATAACTTCTAGACGGTTTTGCTTGTCATATTTTTGGCGTGTCGCCCGATAATTCCGCGAGAGACATTGACTACAAACCAAAATCACTTTTTCGCGCATGACAAGACCACCTCGCTGATTAATATTACCATGAAATTGAGCTTTTTGTCAATATATCTAGCACGCTTAACTAGATATTAAAATTTAGCAAAGAAGCATAGCTTCTTATTTAGCATATAAACGATATACAACCCAATTAACAAATCTAGTAGGCAATAAGCGATTTAATAGACAAATACATTTATAACCAAAGCCCACGGCCACCTTAACTGGAGGATTTTTCTTCGTTAGACATTTATAAATTACTTTACTTACCTTTATTGGCTCGACTCCATTTTTTTCATCTTTCTCCATCCGTTTTAAAGATCGACTTATTCTTTCCCCATAATCTTCGCTAGCCATCTGTTTGACCCGATTGTTAGTAAAAGAGGTTTTGGTATCGCCTGGTAAAACACAGGAAACTTTAATGCCTAATGGTTTTAATTCCAAGGCTAGCGTTTGACTAAACATTGCAAGCCCAGCTTTTGTTAAGGAGTAATGTGTTTGAAAAGGAATGGGAATTTCACCAGCGATACTCCCAATATTGATAATTCTTCCCTGACTTTTTTTAAGATAGGGGATAACTAGTTGACTGGCATTTAAAGGCCCCTCAAGATTGACGGCTAGAATTTTTCTAACCTCTTCTTCATCGGTCGTTTCAAAAGCACCACCAATACCAATACCGGCATTATTAATCAAGGCAAAAATAGAGCCCTCTTTTTGATAAATGGTTGCTAATGCCTTAGCGATGGCTTCTTTATCAGTAACATCGCAGCTTAAATAGTTGATACCCTCGATATCTTTAACTCGTCTAGCCAAAGAATAGACGCAGTAACCTTTATCTTTTAAGAAAAGGGCCGTGGCCTCACCAATACCTGAGG
>JAAZGG010000112.1 GCA_012511355.1 bacterium
GACTGGTAGTACCGCTAGGCGTATCAGTTATTATCGGCCAAAATGCCCCGTTGTTTCTATTTCGCCTTCTAAACGGGTTAAGCGCTCTTTATGTCTGAATTGGGGTGTTTATGGCTACTATCAAAAAGACTTTACCACCAAAGAGATGTCGGCCAGTCAGTTTGCCATCAAAATTGCCAAGAAGTATGGGATTTAAAAAGGCGAACGCATCATCCTAACTGGAGGCGATGGTGCAGGCAACACCAACTTTATGAAATTAGTTAAGGTTGAATAAGCTAGAATTGTTGATGCTTTGGTTGACAAGAAAGGAAATAACCAGCATAATTTACGTGTAAACTTTAATTAAGATACGATTCGCTTTTATCGGATTTAGAGAGGAAACGCTTGGTGCAGGTTTCTGAAGAAAAAGTAGAGTTACCACTTAATAGGGCGTTGTGAACAGCGACGTTACTTGGCGTTAACAAGTTCGAGAGCATAGATTTTTCTATGAACTAAGGTGGTACCGCGCGAAATACAAGCGTCCTTGGCTGGGCGCTTTTTTGTTTAAATAGGAGGTAAGCATATGGTCCAAGTTAAACTTAAAGATGGCAAAATCATGAAGGTAGAGAAAGGGACGAAATTTGGCGATATCGCCCAAATGATCAACTCGTCGCTACGCAAAAAGGTTTTAGTTGTTGAGGTAGATGGTCTTCTTAAGGACTTAAATGTCCCTGTTATGGAAGATTGTCAAATTGATTTCGTCACAAGAGATGATGAAAGAGCTTTTCCTGTTTTGAATCATTCTGGGGCCCATCTTTTGGCTCAGGCGGTTAAGCGCTTATATCCGCAGGCCTTGTTTTGGGTTGGTCCGGCCATTGAAGAGGGCTTTTATTACGATATGGATCTAGGCGATGTCACCTTAAAAGATGAGGATTTAATCGCGATTGAACAGGAGATGAAAGCCATTGTCAAACAAGGCGAAGTAATTGAGCATCGTGTGGTTTCTAAGAAGGAAGCCTTAAAACTCTTTGCCGACAATCCCTATAAAATTGACTTAATAAACGAACTTGATGAACATGAGGAAATAAGCGTTTATAGTCAGGGGGATTTTCTTGATTTATGTCGGGGTCCGCATGTTGAAAATGTTAAAGAAATAAAAGCTTTTAAACTCTTAAAAGTTAGTGGTGCTTATTATAAGGGTGATTCCAAAAATAAAATGTTCCAACGTATCTATGGTATTGCCTTTGCCTCAGAAGCGGCTTTAAAAGAACATTTATTAATGTTAGAAGAGGCTAAAAAACGCGATCATAAAAAGTTGGGGCGGGAACTGGATTTATTCATGTTGAGTGAGTATGGTCCAGGCTTTCCTTTTTGGCTACCTAATGGTTTAGCTATCCGTCGCGAACTAGAAAACTTTTGGTATCACGAACACATTCTGGAGGGTTATGAGTTTATCCAAACTCCCATCTTGCTCAATCAGGAATTGTGGGAGATTTCCGGGCACTGGCACAATTATCGGGAAAATATGTATACTTCAACCATCGATGATCGCTTGTTTGCTATTAAGCCGATGAATTGTCCTGGGGGCATGTTAGTTTATAAGCGTGATTTACATTCTTATCGCGATCTTCCTCTTCGTTGTGGCGAGTTAGGCTTGGTTCACCGCCATGAGGCAAGTGGCGCTTTAAACGGTCTTTTTAGAGTGCGAAACTTTACCCAAGATGATGCTCATATTTTCATGACTGAGGAACAGATTGAAAGTGAAATCGCTAGTCTTATCGCTTTTATGGGGCGGCTTTATGCGACTTTTGGTCTTGAATACACGATCGAACTTTCAACTAGACCCCTTGAAAAGTATATTGGTTCCATTGAGGTTTGGGATTTGGCTGAGGCAGCCTTAAAAAAGGCGATGGATTCTTTAAAAATCCCCTATAAAATCAATCCTGGGGATGGGGCTTTCTATGGTCCGAAACTGGATTTTAAAATTCGCGATTCTCTGAAGCGGATTTGGCAGTGTGGGACGATTCAATTAGATATGAATCTGCCCGAGCGCTTTGATTTAAATTATATTGATGAAAACGGGGAGAAGAAACGTCCGGTCATGCTGCAC
>JAAZGG010000113.1 GCA_012511355.1 bacterium
CAATAATAAGAAGTAGTGTTGTCATAAGGGTGGGGAAGCGGTTTTTAAAGAATAGGCCAATTGAATTTAAGGCGTCTAAACTTGCCCCTAGATAAGATGTTTCGCCAAAAATTAACGGGGCCAACAAAACAAACAAAACAAAGAGCCCACAGATGGCAAAGAAGATAGCTTTAGAGATAAAGCGTTTATCTTTGCAGCGACATGATTTTTTTTCTTTTTCCATTTTTCTAACCTCCAATGTTAAAGTTCAATACTTTCTTCAAAAAGAACAGTTTCGCTGTCATCATTTTTGATACCAATAAAGCGGAATTGGTAAATATAAGGAGCGGGTGTAGGTGGGGCCGATAACACCTGCTCATCGGTTAAGATGTTGCCAACAATATTTTGGACAATAGGATTTTCAGGATCTCTAGAATCCACTAATAAAACCTTGTAACTAACATATTGTTCTTGATAGTCACTATGACTATCAACTTTATAATATTTATTAGGATCTTGAGGTTTTTCATAGATAGAGACTATAGTTATTTTTTCAGTGTGATGTTCGTTATAGTAAACAAGGCGACCATCTTTCTGAATTTCAAAACGATAGAGGCTATCTTCATTTAAAATATTGTAGTTAACTATAATTTGTACTAACTCGCCAGATCCATCTAACATATAGGCGATATTGGCATAATCATCAGAAATTTCATTGGGGTCGCTAGTTACCGCTTCAATTGTTAGTTCACTTAAAGGTGTTGTCTCGCCAGCCGGGATTAAAAGCAGGGTGATGGGCGAGAAATTACTGGCTTCCGTTTCAATAGTGAAGTGTATTTCTTGATCACTCATTGAAATCTCGCTTTGTTGATAACTAAAGAGACTGATAGAATCTTCGTATAAGATTGCTTGTGAATTATCGTGTTTAATTCCAATTAATTCGAAAATATAGGAATCGGGGCTGTAGTCGTTGGGATTTAAGACTTTTTCGCCACTCCAGTTTTCACCTAGTTGAATTAAGGGTTCAGAAGAAGGACTGTGTTCTCCTGTTAGTCTAACAGCATAACTCTTATACTGATCCTGATAATCGCTATGTTCAATTTGATAATAGACATTACTATCATCTTTCTTGGTTGAGAAACTGACATTGGTCACTTTTTCAGTATGGGAGTCAAAACTGATTAAGACTTCATCGTTCTCTGCCTTACTTAGTTGGAAAGATAAAGGTGTATTGGGCGGTAAGGGGTAGTAAAAGCTCAGCTGCAAGAGATTATCATCGACATTAGGAACAACGGTTACGTTACAATCACCATTTACGATAGTGTTAGACTCTGAACTATCAATATTCATTACAATCTCAGTAGCCGAAATTGTTAGAATTGATTTTAAAGGAACAAAGTCATAATAAGAGAGGTTGATAGTAAAACTAACACCATTATTGCCAACATTTAAATCATCAAGGCGATAACTATCAATATATATTGTTTCTTCATATAAAGGTATTTCAAAGCTATCTTCTCTACTGATGCCATAAAGCTTATAAACATATTGCCAAGCAGGGAAACTATCAAGTTGAATTACCTGCTCATCGCTGATCGAACCTTCTATGGATAAGGGATAGGTTTGGGGAGTAGCTCCGGCTTCATTGACTATGCTAGTCAAAGTAGCAGTGTAGCCTTGATAAGAATTATTATAATCACTGGTACTGATTTGATAATAGAAGTTTTCATTATCGCCGGTTTTACGGTAAAAAGTTGCCGTGGTGTCTTTTTCGGTTCTAAAACTCAATTCATAGAGTATAGTTGAACCTCTTTGTAAGATAAAGTTATATTCGCTATCTGCCTGTAAGTAATACTGGAATTCTAGGGTAACAAGATCATCTTGAATATTAGGTGAGATACTCAGACGGTTATCCTCATTAAAAAGGGTATTATCTTCAGGACTATCAATGTTAAAGACACTTTCAAATCCTTCCCCAGTTAATCTTGCCACCATTGGTTCGAAATCTTGATAGGGCGGCACATCGATGATGAGATAAGCATCGCTTGAAGTGATACTTAGCATCTTGGCCCTTATTGGCATAAATAAAACTTGTTCAAGTAGTAGCAGTTCATCTTGTAGGTTGTCTCTTAGGCGCCCAAAGAGTTTAAAGTTGTATTGAGGGGCGTTAAAGGTTGTTAGACTCAAAGCTTGTTCAGTATGGACGTTAGAACTAGTAAGTGTGAAATTTTCAATGTAAGGTGTACCAGTTGTAACTTCGCTTATTTGTACGCGATAATCAAGAAATCTTTGCTGATAATCACTGGATTCAATTTGATAATAGAAGTTATCGTTATTGCTTGTTTTACGGTAGAATTCCACAGAAGTTTCTTTTTCGCTTCTAAAATTCTTTTGATATAAAAGCTCGTTACCGCGTTTTAAGCGGAAAGTATAATTAGTGTCGGCAGTTAAACCAAAGAAACTGACATTTACAGTCAGAAGATTGTTTTCGCCAGGCGGATTTAGACTTATTGAAGCAAAGCTATTCGAAACTTGAGGCTGGTTAAGATTGTTAAGGGCAATCGTTTTTTCTTCGCTTCCTTTAAGCAAACTAAAAATAAGCGGGGCAAAGTTTTCCCTAGACAAATCTAGAGTTGTAGATAAGGAGAAATCATTATAAGTGAAATCTTGAGCAATTACCTTATCAATATTTACCGTTTCTCTTAGTAGTTCAAATTCATCGCCACTATCACGCAGAGTAGCATGGAGACTGATTTCATATTGCCAAGCATTATAGATAGTAAGGTCAATTTTTTGTTCATCAGTAATTGAACCGCTAACATCTAAATAATGTTCAGTTTGACTACTGGCAGTTTCTGTTAGTTTAACTTTATATCCCGCATATCTTTCTTGATAGTCGCTAAGGTCAAATTGATAATAGAAATAGTTATTATCACCACTTTTATGATAAAGGTTAACACTTGTTGTTTTTTCAGTTCTGATATCCCGTTCTAGAATCACACGATTTTGTTTAGTTAATTTAAAGTGGTAGAGTGCATCAGGTGTTAAATTCTCACAACTAAATTGGATTAAAATCTTATTTTCTTGAGTATTGACATGCAGGAAAACCCAAGAATTTTGGGTACTATATTCAGTTACATTAAGATTTTCAATGTCAAAGTGTTCATTTAAATTCTCACCACTTAAGTCAAGGCTTAAAGTTGCGAAAGTATCACAGGGAAGTTCAAAAGAAAGTTGCAAGTCTTGATCATTTATTTCTAAATAGACGAGTCGACCTTGATCAAAGGTTTATAGTTCTTCATAAAGGCTAATCTCACGTTCGTAAGTTTGACCAAAGCCATGCACATAACTAAGTCCAATTAAGACAAAACGATATTGACTCTCGTCATAGTCAGCAAGCGTAATCTTTTGCTCGCTAAAGATATCGCCAACAAGAGGAAGTTCATAATCTTGTTCGTCAACCAAACTGACAAGTTTTACCTTGTAAGCATGGAAACGTTTACGATAATCACTCATTGAAATTTGGTAATATAGATCAGGGTCATTATCCTTATAATGGAACTCAACCTTTAATTGTTTTTCGGTATGGAAGGTTTCCTGATAGAATTTGCGTTTGTTTCTCTGAACTTGGAATTTATAGACGGAATCTTCTTGTAAATTGTTATAGTAAAGATTTAAAAGCAAACGATTTTCGCTAGCTAAAGGGCAGACTTCTAGAGAACTGTTTTCTTGTGAGAAACTCTGTTCTTCATTGCTTTCAACTTGGAAAGTACTAAAGATATTACCGGCTTGATCAATTAAATCAAGACTTAAAGTTTTGAAATTTGAATTAGCAAGTTCAAAGGTGAAACTTAAATCTTTATCGGTAATTTCTAGATTACTGACGTGATAATTACCTGTTTGCACTTGCTCCTCATAGATGGTTGTGCCACCCAAATTCCCTTTGTCAATGACTTTAAAAGTATAAAGGTTGTTAGCTTCCAGCCCAGTATAAAAACAATAAAAATTAACGGTTTCTAAATCGGTTTCTGTACGCACATTATCTAAAAAAGTGTAAAAAGAATCACTGCTTTCAAAAGAAGTGATGGCCGTTTCTTTTTTGTGATAATCATTACCAAAAGAAATAAGCAAATTAGGATTCTCATAGTAATCCATTTCTAGATTAATTTGATATTCGTTAAGTGAGAGTTCACTAAAAACTTTTTTAATTTGAGGCGAGTTTAAAGCGGTAACAGCAGCTGTGGATACGACAACCGAAGCCACAGCAGCGTAGGAAACTAATTTACTGATGCCACTTGCTCCGGCTTCGTGAGCCTTGGCACCTCTTATGCCACCGCCTCTTCTATGGGTTTTCTTACTAAAAAGTTCGCTGTTTTCTTCATCTGTTTCTTTGCGATTTCGTTCATGTGAAGAACGATATTCTCTTTTCGAACGAAAATTATTTTCATCACTATAATTATGTTCATGGTAAGGTCTATTTTCATAACCAAAGCGGCGATGGTCGGCTTCTTTTCGCTGGTAATTATTATTGTTTTCCACAACGCCACCTCCAATTATTGAATAGTGAAATTATTATAGCATTTAAAAAATAAACAAAGCAATTGCTTTGATACTACTTGTTAATATAAAAATAAAAAAGGACCCAAGTCCTTGTAAGACCTGGGTCAATAATTAAGATTATTTCTTCTTTTCTTCTTGAGTTTTGGGCTCTTTAATAATCTCAGTAATGGAAGCAATAGTTCCGGCTAAATCTTGTAAATTAGAGGGGATAATAAGTTTGGTTGATTTACCATCCGCAACTTTTTCTAAAGCCTTGAAGCCCTCTAGAGTCATATACTCTTTAGAAGGTTTAGCTTCATTGATATAACGAATAGCATCAGCCTGAGCATGGAAGAGTTGTCTTAAGGCTTCTGCACGTCCTTCAGCCTCCGTGATGGTAGATTGTCTTGCGGCTTCGGCTTTAAGAATCATAGACTCTTTCTGACCTTGAGCAGTTAGAATAGCCGCGGTTTTTTCACCCTCGGCTCTAAGAATAGATTCTCTTCTTTCCCGTTCAGCCCGCATTTGTTTTTCCATGGCCTCTTGAATGTCTCTTGGTGGAAGAATGTTTTTCACCTCTACACGGTGAACCTTGATGCCCCAAGGATCGGTGGCAATATCAAGAATAGAACGCATCTTGGAGTTAATGGTGTCCCTAGAAGTTAGGGTCTCATCAAGTTCCAATTCACCAATAATGTTTCTCAAAGTTGTGGCTGTAAGATTTTCAATGGCGTTCATCGGCCTTTCGACCCCGTAGCAATAGAGTTTGGGATCAGTGACAGCAAAATAAACGACCGTATCAATCTGCATGGTAACGTTATCTTTAGTGATAACAGGTTGTGGCGGGAAATCAGCGACTCTTTCTTTCAAAGAGATTTTAGCGACCACCCGGTCAAAGAAG
>JAAZGG010000008.1 GCA_012511355.1 bacterium
ATCAATAAATACGATCTTTTACCCAAATCATTAAAAGAAGATAAAATCAAATATTGGTGTAGTAAAAAATTAAATCAACTGGGGATCAAGTATGTTGATATGGTTTTGATTTCCACGAGAAATAAGAAGAATACCGATGGACTTTTCCAGCGTATCTATAACCACGCCAATCATAAAAACATCTATGTCATCGGCAACGCCAACGTTGGTAAATCTAGTCTAATTAATATTCTTTTGGAGCAGTATGATAATGAGACCAATCAGTATATAACTTCTAGTATTTTCCCTGGCACCACCATCAGTACCATTAAAATTCCCCTGCCGGGTAATATCTATCTTTTTGATACCCCAGGTATGGTTAGTGATAGTTGTCTTTATCGTTATTTAGATCATAAAAATCTCAAGTTAGTGATGAATTCGCGGGAGATCAAGCCTTTGAGTATCACTTTAGCTAGCGGTCAATCGCTATTTATCGGTTCTCTAGTTTGTATTGATTATCTAGAAGGCGCGCCCAGTATCTTTCTTTTCTATGGTTCAAACGGCCTTAAAACCTTTAGAGTCAAGACGGAAAATTCGGCCGAGAAATTTGATACCGCCCAGCTCAATCCCGATTATGTCCCTAAGGCCAATTGTTATTTATCTAAGGCCAGTATGGATTGTTATGAATTTAAACTTATTGACCATGAGCGCATTTCAATTATGATCAGTGGCTTAGGCTGGTTTGATTTGTTAAAGGGCAGTCAAAAAATCAAGGTCTATGTCCCCAAAGGGATTAAGGTCAGTTTAAGCGAGCCCATGATAGGAGGTAACAATCTTGCTAACAAATAAACAATTGAGTTATCTTAGAAGCGAAGCCCAAACTCTCAAGGCTCTTTATCAACTGGGTAAAGAAGGTCTTAGTGCTAATTTCTTAGTACTGATAGATAAAGCCCTTAGTGCCAATGAATTAATCAAAATTCACGCCCTAACTAAGGATAAAGACGAATTACGCCTCCTAGCTTTGGATCTAGCTAGTCAAAGCAAGGCGATTTTAGTGCAAATTATAGGAAAGGTCATTACTTTATATCGTCCTTCAAAGAAGCGACTTTATAATCTAAGTAGGTATTAATATGACGAAGATAATTATTTTTGGGGGAGCTTTTAATCCCATTCACCAAACCCATGTTGAGGTAGCTTTACAGGCCTCTAGTAAACTTAAGAGTGAGGTCTGGTTTGATGTCAGTGCGAAACCGCGTTGGAAGAGTGAGAGCGTTCTAGCTAAAACTCAGCGCAAGCGTTTAGTAAAAGCGGCCATTAAAGACTATCCCAACTTAAAACTCTGTGAAGAAGTTCCGACTTTTGATCATGTGACTTACACGATTGATACCATGCTTTATCTAAAAGATAAATATCCTAAATATGACTTTTATTTCTTAATTGGCACTGACCAAGTAAACAAGTTGCATAAGTGGAAAGAAATCGATAGTTTAGTTAAAATGCTGCAATTTATTTATGTGAAGCGGGAAGGTTATACGTTAAATCTTGAGAATTTTGAGCGTTATAAAGTTAAAGATATCGGCTTAGTAGGGACAATGGATTCTAGTAGCCAAGTAAGACAGGGCGACTTTGCCTTGTGCCCTTTAGAAGTGCAAAAAATAATCAAAGAGGAAGGTTTATACTATAAAGAAATCCTGCGCCCTTTACTTTCTAAAGAGCGTTATAAGCATAGTCTTAGAGTGGCAAGATTAGCAGTAAAGATTGCTAGAGCCAATAAACTCGACCATAAAAAGGCCTATATTGCCGCTTTAGTTCATGATTGCGCTAAAGAATTAGACGAAAAAGAACAACTTGCTTTGATGCAAGAACATTTTCCAGATAAACTCAAGGAAAACCCCAAACTCCATCATCAATATCTTGGCAGAATTATCGCCAAGCGGATGTTTGGCATTGAAGATGAGGAGATTTTACAGGCCATTGAAACCCACACTACGGCTAGACCAAAGATGAGTAAATTAGCGAAATTAGTCTACTGTGCCGATAAAGTAGAGCCGGGTAGAGGCTATGACTCAACTTTCTTGACTGAACGTTGTTTAGAGGACTTAGAAGTCGGCTTTGCCTTTACCTTCCTTGATGATTTACGTTTTTTAATTAAAAAAGGTGTCAAACTTGAAAAAGAGAGCGACATTTTAAAACTGGAAGCTCGTTGTTTGAAAATCAAGGAAATCTATTTATTGAAAAAACTTGTCAAGGCCCTTGATGAACGCTTTGCCGATAACATCGTCATTATTGATGTTGAGAAGTATAGTCCTTTAGTTAAGTATTATCTAAATTGTGAAGCCCATAATGAACGCCAGTTACAAGCCTTGGCTTATAATATGGTTGAAGATTTGCTAGCTGAATATAAATATCCTTTACACCACATTGAGGGGCGCAACGATAAGAATTGGATCTTAGTTGATGCCTTTGATGTTGTCATCAATATTTTCAAAGGCGAGGAGCGTAGTAATTACAATCTTGAAAAGATTTGGCACGAGGCTGAACAGTATTCAGGAGAAGAAGTACTAAATTGGTCCTATACGGATATAGAATAAAAAGAAAATGATGTTAGAGGATAGCATCATTTTTTTATATTTTTATTAATTCAATTAACTTCGCATAATTCATCTTATGATAGTAAAAATGCATTTATTCCAGTAAATGTCCTAAGCTTTCTCCTAATAAATCACTAGATCTTATTCCAAAATTCGCCGCGACAGTAGCCCCAATCATGGCAAAGGTTTTAAATTCACCTAGGTAGCGACCTTTTTTAAAACTTGGTGAATAGAAAAGCCCAGGGACCGTTTCTCTAGTGTGATTAGTTCCATCTTGAGTGGGATCATTGCCGTGATCGGCAGTGAGAATTAACAAATCATCTTCTTTTAAATATTTTAGTAATTCACCTAAACGCTTATCAAATTTCTCTAAGCAAGAAGCATAACCTTCTACATTGCGGCGATGGCCGAATTCCATATCAAAATCAACCAAATTTACAAAGCAAAGACCATGGAAACTATCACTTTTTTTGGCAAGGGCGATGGTCTTATCCATGCCATCATCGTTATTTAGCGTTTTTTGTACCTCGGTAATACCACAGCCATTATAGATATCATTGATCTTACCAATGGCTACGATATCGTAAGACTTTTCTTTAATTAAATCTAAATAAGTATCTTTAAATGGTGATAAAGCATAGTCGTGGCGCCGTTTGGTTCTTTTAAAGTTTTTAGCCTTAGTTCCGATAAAAGGACGAGCGATTATACGCCCCACTTTCCACTCGTCTTTAAGGGTTATTTCTCTAGCAATCTCACAATATCGGTAAAGTTCAGGAACGGGGATTATTTCTTCATGGGCAGCAATCTGTAATACCGAATCGGAAGAAGTATAGACGATTAGTTTGCCAGTTTTCATATGTTCTTCACCTAAATCAGCGATAATTTGGGTGCCAGAAGCGGCGTAATTTCCTAAAACACCTCTACCCGTCTTGGCAATTAATTCATCAATTAAGGCTTTAGGAAAACCGTTTTCTTCAAAGGTTTTAAAGGGTTTAGTAGTCTCTAAGCCCATGATTTCCCAGTGCCCTGCCAAAGTATCCTTAGCCTTACTCTGCTCGTGAAAACGGGCGGCAAAAGCCCCTTTGATCTGCTTTTCAGGGCGAATATAAAGGTAATTATCGTAATTTCCTAAGCCTAATTTCTCTAGATTAGGGAGTTTTAAACCACCGATGGCTTGATCGATGTTTAAAAGGGTATTAGGCTTACCAAAATCGCCGTATTCTTCAGCATCTACGGCATGACCTATACCGACTGAATCCATGACAATGAGGAAAATTCTTTTAAATTCTCGCATTTTTATTCCTTCTTTCCAAATGGATGGGCTTGATTATAGACCTCTTTTAAACGTTTCTTACTGATATGGGTATAGATTTGGGTGGTTGTGACACTGGCGTGTCCAAGTAAGGTTTTAACCAACATCAAATCCGCGTCGTTTTCTAAAAGATGAGTGGCAAAAGAATGCCTTAAGGTATGCGGGCTTATATTTTTATTTATCCCTGCCATTTTAGCATATTTTTTGAGTTTTGTTAAGGCGTGGGAGCGACTGAGTTTTTCACTTCTTTCACCAACAAAAACATAATTAGAAAACTGCTCTTTTAAGAGTTTGGATCGGCTATCTCTTAAGTATTCATAAAGATAATTAAGGGCCACATCACCTAAAAAGGCCAGCCTTTGTTTACTACCCTTACCTTGAATAATAACTGTGGCATCGCTTAGGTTAAGTTGGTTGAATTTTAAATTTAAAGCCTCACTGATGCGGGCGCCGGTTGTATAGATAAACTCAAATAGGGCTCTATCGCGTAAACCGACAAGAGAGTCGCTAGGAATAACGGCAATTAAGCGATTGACTTCCTCAAGACTTAAAAAATCAGGAATCCGTTTAGGAAGTTTAATGGTTTCGATTAGAAGCGTGGGATCAGCTTTGGCATAGCCATCCTTATTTAAAAAGCGATAAAAGGAGCGAATTGCTGTTAAGTAGGAAGCTAGGGTAGCTTCACTCTTCCCTTGCAATTTTTCTTCCTTAAACCAGTTGCGGAGGTCAACAGGAGAAGCCTCAGTAACATCTATACTATGTTTTGCGAGGTATTCTAAATAAAGCTTTAGATGCGCTTCTAAAGTTTTGATGCTATTGGGACTTAAGTTTTTTTCAAACTGAAGATAGTCGTAATATAATTCCCGATAGTTCATTTTTCACCTCCGGCAATTTTTAACAAATCTTTGCCAAGTTCTTGATTGAGTTTTTTTACTAAATTTTGAATTTCATTTTTGTTCTTAAGTGGTTTGAGTGGTTCAAAAAGGCTGATCTGCTGGCTATAGTCGCTTTCATTGATGGTTTTTTGAAGAGTGATTCCTAATAGTCTTAAGGTCTCACCTCGGTAATTTTTATCAAACAAATTGAGAGCGGAAGTAAGGATTACTTCTTGATCGTTAGTATAGTCATCTAGCTGACAAGAACGATTTTTAACGCGGAAAGAAGCATCCTTCATTGTTAAAGAAACACTCAAGCCTAACATGTGTTCTTTTTTAGCCCTCTGGGACACCAATTTAGCTAGTTTTGCTAATAGGGAAGTCAGCTCTTGATAGTCGTTAGTGTTGTGTTCTAAGGTGCGAGAATGCCCGATTGATTTAGGATCATCCTGCTCGACTTTGACTGGGGATTTATCTATGCCTTGGGCCCATTTTTTAAGGGTATAGGCATTGACACCCAAGAGCATTTTTAGGGTATAATCATCAGGATAATTAGCAAGATCACCGATGGTTTTAATCCCGATTTTTAGGAGTTGGGCCGTGGTTTTTTTGCCAACACCAAACATCTTATTAATAGGAATTGGCCAGAGTTTTACAGGGATTTCTTTCTTACGTATGAC
>JAAZGG010000114.1 GCA_012511355.1 bacterium
GCGTCCTAAGGTGCAGATGCCAGCGACTGAGGTCTTAATTAACCCCGTTCCAGCCGATGCCGATCAGGTAACAATTGAAAAAGGAGTCAACTTCCCGACATTACAACGAGTGATTGAGAAAATAACTAAATTATTTGAATAGTGTCTCAAATGAGGTTGACATCTTCCGAAACCACACACCAGGTCCTGGGGTATAAAGTCACCCGTTGAAGTCAGAGAGGTTTTAGCAGCATAATGTGAGCAAAAAGAGCTAGTTCATTGTGAATTATCATTTGTCGCTACTATAAAAATAGCAAACTTGACTATTATGTATTACAACGGTAGATGTTAAATACTGAAAAGGTAAATTACTAATAATGAAAATTGTTTTTTTAGATAAAAGTTATAGTGTTCCTAAAAATGCTCTAAGTACTATTTACTTAACTAAAAATGATTGGGATGATTATTCTTTTAAAACTTCTTTTTATGTTCAAGTATGTGACGAAGACGGGCACTTGCATGACCTTGAAATAGTAAAAATTGGCTTTACCGGGCAGACAACTGAACATACCACTTATTCTGTCATATCTGAAAAATCAGGTTTTCCAGCATTTGAGCAGATTCCTGAAGGGTTTTTCTCGGTTGGTCTAGATGTTGAGTATTATAAAAAAATTTATGCGCTGCCGGAACAAACTCGTAGAAGCTATTTGCTAGCAATAAAAGATATTGCATTTGATAGCAAGTTATTTGAGTTGGCACAAAAAGAAGACGTCTTTAAGGACTCATTGCTTAGACATATAAGTGTATCTCTTATAAAAGGGCAGTTTGCTAGAGTCATCCGAGGCGAGCCTCCGCTAACAGATTTTCTGTTTAAGTTTGTTCGCTCTGAGACAGAGAAAATGTCAGAGATAGAATTAAAGTTTAATGTGCTGGTTGACTCTAATCCACCCACTAATATTCATGCAATTATCGGACGTAATGGAGTTGGTAAAACAACCCTACTCAATGGAATGGTTGAGGCGATTACAAGCACTGAACAAAAAAATACCCAGTTTTATGAGTTTAGAGATCGAGACTATCATTTAATTAATCAAGACTACTTTGGCTGTTTAGTCTCAATATCTTTTAGTGCTTTTGACCCATTTGAACCTCCTGAAGAACAAGTTAAACCTTCATTAGGAACATGTTATTACTATATTGGTTTAAGAACTAAAGAAGAAAACTTTCAGCCAGTAAAGACAAAACTCAAAAGCCTCGAAGAGATATATAAAGAGTTTGCAGAGGCACTAAAGATTTGTTCAATGCAAAACTCTATGCGGAAGAGATGGTGTCATGCGATTGAAACTTTGGAATCTGATGAAAAATTTGGCTATTTGGAGTTAAAGGATTTAATTAAGACAAGTCCAGAAAAACTCAAAGAATCAGCCATACAAAAAATAAAACAAATGAGTTCTGGTCATATGATTGTGTTATTAACTATCACTAAGTTAGTTGCTACTGTCCAAGAAAAAACTTTAGTTATTTTCGATGAACCTGAAAGTCATTTACATCCACCTTTGTTATCAGCACTTATACGCGCTTTGTCTGATTTACTACATACTCAAAACGGTGTGGCCATCATAGCAACTCACTCACCCGTTGTACTACAAGAAGTGCCTAAATCTAACATATGGAAAATATATAGATACGGAGATGCTGTTAAAGCTAGTAGACCGGATATTGAGACATTTGGTGAAAATGTTGGAGTCTTAACTAGAGAGGTGTTTGGTTTAGAAGTGGTCAAATCTGGCTATCATGACTTATTGACTAAGTCTGTAGAGAAGGGTGGCAGTTACCAAGACATAGTCGAAGAGTATGGTGAGAAGTTAGGACTTGAAGCCCGCGCTTTGTTGAAGGTATTAGTAATGGAACGTGATAGGAATCTTAACGATGATGAAGATTGAGGCACCAAGTATTACATATACAGAAGCGATTGAAAACTGTCTTAAAGGAATTACTGGTGATAACAAATTACGAGAAAAATTAGAAAATTCGAAATCTACGCTTGAAGAACAGTTTTCAAGTTATTCTGCTTTAGCCAGTACTGAAGATTTATTTACGATTTCTCCTGCAGAAAAAGATGCAATTTTTGTTGATTTAGAAACTAGCGATTTACTAAAACTATATAAAAATTATTTCTCTAGACAAGAAAAAACCGCTCGCGAAAAAGTATATGATGTTTTGATGGTTGCTGCTGAGGAGAAGTGTCCTTTTTGTGGGGGTATTGGCGTTCCTTCAAATTTAGACCATTACTTACCTCAAGCTAAAGGGCGTTTTCCTCAGTTTTCAATATTGCCATTAAACTTAATACCAGCCTGTAGAGATTGCAATATGGGAGCAAAAGGAAGTGGCTTTGCTTCGAGTAAGGGAGAGCAAATTTTGCATCCATATTTGGATAATACGCGTTATTTTGAAAAACAATGGATTTATGCGAAATATATAGAATCAGTTGGCAATGAGCCTGCTGCGATTAAGTATTTTGTTTCTCCTCCGCAAGATTGGGAGGATTATCAGAAAGCGCGGGTTGAGAAGTATTTTGAAGTTTTTGATTTGGCTAGAAGATATTCAATTCAAGCTAGTACGGTGTTGTGTACCTATTTGAAGCAAATTGATAATTTACTGAGTAGGGGTGACTGCAAGCAAGAAGCAAAAAAAACAATTCTACAATTTAATATTGAAGATATACCTTTTGTTAATCATTGGAAGAGGGTGATGTGTTTAGAGTTGATGGAATGTCTTTAATAGAAGTGGGCTCGTTAATACCATACGAAGGTTTATTAGCTTTTAAGTACCAGTAGTCTTCTGAGGTTTTAAATTGAGCTAGCCATAGAGTATAGACAACCACTAATTTAGGATGAACAGTTTAATGAGCAATGATATTTTATCGCTTCCCGATTACCCTGCTTTAAAAAAGCTTGCAGGAGCTCTTTGGCAGGAAGATAGTACTTTTCATGGAGCAGCTGTTATGGTGGGGAGTGGTTTTAGTAGAAGTGCGGCTTCAACTGGTGATGTAATAAAAAAACTACCCTTATGGAATGATCTTTCCAAAGTATTAACAGAAGAGTTAGGCACACATACTACCGATCCATTACGGTTAGCAGAAGAATATAGTGCTTATTTTGGCAAACAGGCATTGCATGAATTGATAAAAAAAGAAGTAAATGATGCTGCTTGGAAACCTAGTGAGTTACATGAGTCTCTATTAAGATTACCATGGACAGACGTGTTATCTACTAACTGGGATACTTTGCTAGAGCGTGCGTCTAAAAACGTGCATCAACCTGTTTATAGTGTAGTGAACCGCCCCGAGTATATCGGAGAGTGGATTGCTTGAGTCAGGCAACTTTGTCTGACTCAGTAAGACTATCATAGTATCGTCTCTCAAACTCAAAAGGCGACACATAACCAATCGTACTATGAA
>JAAZGG010000115.1 GCA_012511355.1 bacterium
ATGCTGCACCGCGCGATTTTTGGTTCTTTTGAACGCTTCATCGGTATTTTAATTGAACACTATGCTGGTAAATTCCCTCTTTGGTTAGCACCAATACAGGTAAGTGTTCTTCCCGTTATGGATTTACAGAAAGACTATGCCTTAGAAATTAAGAATAAACTATTAAGAGAAGGTATACGCGTGTGTCTTGATGCCTCGGCTGAAAAGTTGGGTTATCGGATGCGCAATGCTCAAATAAAGAAAATAAATTATGTGTTAGTTGTCGGAGATGAGGAGAAAAGCAAAGGTCTAGTAACCTATCGAAAACATGGTGAACAAAAACAAAATACGGTTAGTTATGAGGCCTTTATCCAGTTAATCAAAGAACAAATCAAAAATAAGGAATAGTGACTATTCCTTTTTTAATGTTTTTTTGAAAGGAATGTGTTATACTCTTTGCGAGGTGATTTTGATGGAAAGTACAAAGTTGTTTAATTCAGTGCGTTTAACCTTTTGGTCGATTTTATTAACTCTTTTTTCACTGAACTTGTTTGATATTGGTCCAATATCCAGTGGTCATTTGTTTACTATCGCTGGCATAGTCTTGGGCTTTATGGCTTTATCAAAACTAGTTAAAGAGGATAGTAAGTTTAAAATAGCTTTTGTTTTTTTATTTATATATGCAGCTTTAATTGTAGTAAATCTCGTATTGGCCTTTGTTGATTATGGGACGGGTTCTTTTAATCAAGCGTCAACTTTATTACAGTCTAAAGAAATTATTCCAGTGGAAATACTAAATAAAATGCTGGTCGTACTTTGTTTGTCAGTAGTTATGGTGGCCGTGCAGATTCTTTGGATGATATTTTTAGCTCAAGGCTTACGAAATTTATGTTTTGCTCGCGAAAAGAGAGCTCTTCATCGTGAGGGAAAAAGACGGGTTAAAGGTCTAGGAATTTTTGGGGTTGTTTATTTTATTGGAATGGTGGCTGCCTGTAGTGGCTTATTAACTTTGTTTGATCGTTTAAATGCTTATTATGCAAATTCTAATCCTGAAACCACAATGAATCTTACTAGTGCTACTCAGCAGTTTACTTTGGCTGCTGTAATCTTGATGGTTGGTGTAATTAGCTTCTATGTTAGCAGTATCAAATTCCTCATGTATATCAGTCGTGTAAAGTTAATTGTAGATAAACCTAACCCAGTCTATGATATCCCTAGCACGCCTAATGTTGATCAAAATCCTTCTCAAACGAGTAGTGGTGGCGAAGGCTCAAGTTTTGATGGTCGTGATGGCCAAACCAAACAAACCTATAGTTATGATGAATATGTTCCAGGTACTAGGATTAAAGAAAGTGATGTTGTTGATGTCGAAATAGAGAAGAAAAAAGAAAAGAAAAAGAACTGGGATGATGAAATTAAATAAGAAAATCTGGGCTTCCCAGATTTTTTTATTTCACAATAAGTTCAATAGCTCTTTTAATTTTATGAGCACTGTCGCTAGCAAGCATAGTGATAGCACAAGCTTCACTTTCGGCTTCTTCTCCTGCTAAGCCATTGATATAAGCGGCGCAGGCACTAACAAGGGCACGCTCTTCTTTTGATTGTCCACATAGAGCACATAAAACACCGGCAAAAACATCACCACTACCAGCACTGGCCATGCCTGCTGTCCCGCGATCAACAAGATAAACTAACTGTCCGTTACTAACAATATTAGTAGGGCCTTTAAGGAGCAAAGTTAGGTTATAATTCTTAGCAAAAGATTGAACTTCTTTAATCGGATTTGTATTGATTTCTTCGATAGATTTTTCACAAATACGGGAGAACTCTTTTAGGTGTGGTGTTAAAATAATTTGTGCCTTACTTTCCTTTAAAAGTTTTTTGTCCATTTCGGCTAAAATGTTTAAGGCATCAGCATCAAAGATAAGCGTTTCTTGATAATTCTTTAGAAGGTATGTGATCAATTTTTTTAAGTGTTCATTTTGCCCATATCCCATACCAACTGCAACAGCCTTAGTATTAAAAATTAGTTCCTCAACTTCCTTTTCTTGGAAGCGGCTACTGAGTGGGAAAACAGTGCTTTCTAAGATGTAGGGTAAGACAGCGTTAACCAGTCTTTCAGGGATAGCTAATTTAACAACTCCCGCTCCTGAGTACATCGCTGAAGCAGCTAGATTCGCCAGTTTAATAGCCCCTGAATAGCGGATGGATCCACCAATCAAGGCGATATAGCCATAATCTCCTTTATGAGAATATTGCTTTCGTGTTTTTAACACTTCTTTAACATCAGCCTTTTCAATTAAATAATAGCTTTCGGCCAAACTTTCTAAACCAATGTCCCCATAGACTTTTTCTTTAATATAGTCTTTAGCCATGGCGAGAAAATGACCGGGTTTAAAAGTCCCAATCGCGATAGTTAAATCAGACTTAACCGCTAGTTTTGTTAGACCATTATCGCTATTTAAACCACTATTGATATCAGCAGAAATAACATAGGCTGAGCTAAGGTTTATTTTTTCGATAACCTCTCTTGCTAGACCCTTAACTTCGCCTTTAAAGCCGGTTCCAAAAAGACAATCAACTAAAGTTTTGTAGCCTTCAAAATTTGTTGCTGGGCTTAACAAGTGAGTTTTAATTCTTGACTCTTGACATTTTTGGTAGTAGAAAAAGCCAGCAGGACTAAACTTTTCGGCTAGCAAAAAGATTTCAACTTCGATGTTGTGTTCCTTTAATAAGAGGGCTAAAGCAAAACCATCGCCAGCGTTATTGCCATAGCCAGCAATGATGGCAACGGGTCCTTGATAGTTATGAGACTTAAAAAGAACGTTCGCGGCTTTTGCCATTAATTCTTGAACGTCGCAACCTTTTTCAATAGTGTAGGCTTCGTTTTTTAAGCTACTAGCGACGGATAAAACTTTAAGCATTTTCTCACCTTCTAACTAAGTATATCACAGCTTAAATCAGGCGACAATTTACAGATTTTAGCACTCTCCACTTGACAGTGCTAAAATGTCTGTTATAATAGAGTGTGAAAATATAGAAAAGGGGTGTTTTTTTTATGAAAGAAACAAGAGAATTTCAAACAGAATCAAAAGAGTTACTCAATTTAATGATTAACTCCATCTATACCAACCGCGAGATTTTTTTACGCGAGTTAATCTCCAATGCTTCGGATGCTATTGATAAATATAAGTATCTTGCCTTGACAAGTAAGGGTAAGCTTCCGAGCAAGGATTATGAGATCCGTCTCATCAACGATGAGAAAGCTAGGACACTGACCATTATTGATAATGGCATCGGTATGAGCAAAGAAGAATTAATCAATAATCTTGGAACAATTGCTAAATCCGGTTCCAAGGATTTTATCAAAAAGTTTAAAGAAGCCCAAGAGCAGAAAGATATCAATATCATCGGCCCATTTGGCGTAGGTTTTTATTCGGCCTTTATGGTGGCCGAAAAAATTGAGGTTCGCACCAAATCAGTAGATAGTGAAGCCTGTCTTTTTACTAGTTCGGGCCAAGATAGTTATACAATTGAAGATTGTGATAAAGAAGAGAGTGGAACCGAAATTAAACTCTATTTAAAGAAAACCAGTAAGAAAAAAGCAGAAGAAAGTGAAGATTTTGATCGCTTTTTAAGAAGTTATGAACTTGAACATTTAGTCAAGAAGTACAGTGATTATATTCGTTATCCTATCAAGATGAAAGTTAAAACTTCAAAGCCTAAACTCGATAAAGATGGCAAAGAAATTGAAGGCAAGTATGAGGACGTTATTGAAGATAAAGTTCTAAATTCGATGATACCCTTGTGGCGTAAGAATAAAAAAGATGTCAGTGATGAAGAATTAGCGGATTTTTACCGCAATAAATTTGCCGATTATGAAGAGCCTTTGTTTTCGGTGTTTCTCAAGGTTGATGGGCTAATCAATTATGATGCTTTGCTTTACGTTCCCTCCCATGCTCCCTATAACCTTTACAGTGACAACTATGAAAAGGGCTTGCAACTTTATTCTAAGGGGATTTTTATCCAAGAAAAGTGTGCAGATTTAATTCCCGATTATCTCAAATTTGTGAAGGGTTTAGTGGATTCGGACACTTTCAATTTAAACATTTCGCGAGAACTATTACAAAAGTCTCCCGCTCTTAAAAAGATTGCGGATAATATTGAAAAGAAAATCGTTGATCGGCTCAAGGATTGTAAGAAAGAAGACTACGATAAATATCTTAAATTTTGGGAAATCTTTGGTGAGCATATAAAATTCGGCATCTATAGCAGCTATGGGGTGAAGAAGGAACTTTTAAAGGATTTATTAGTTTTTCGCTCCTTGTTAAATGAAGATAAATATATCTCCTTGAAAGATTATCAAGAGAAAATGCCCAAGGATCAGAAAGCAATCTATTTTGCCTCTGGTGAAACCATTGAGGGCATCAAATTATTACCCCAGATTGAAAAGTATAAAAAAGAAGGCAAAGATGTTCTCTTGCTAGATAAACGCATTGATGAATTCTGTTTACTTATGATGCGTGATTATGAGAAATTAGAGTTCAAATCTATCACGGCTGAAAATCAAGATGATTTATCAAAGGCCGATCAAGAGCGCTTAGACTTCTTAAATAAAGAGCATCAAGACTTCTTAAACACTTTGAAAGAAGGCTTAGGTGATTTAGTTGATCAGGTGAGTTTCTCGCTTAATTTAGTTGAAGCGCCGGTCTGTATTGCCACTAAAGAAGGCTTATCACTTGGGATGGAAAAAACCTTAAATGAACAGCCAGGAGCCTTTGAAAAAGTCAAGGCTAGTAAGGTCTTAAAAATCAATCCCGACCATGAGCTTTGTCAGGCGCTCCTTAAGTTTGAAACTGACAAAGAAACCCTTAAAAACTATGCCTCACTTCTGTATGAGGAAGCCATGCTTTTAGAGGGCTTTGAGATTAAAAATCGTCAAGAGTTTGTAAAAAAGCTCAATGATTTGATGCTAAAATCATTAAATAAATAAAATTAATAGTTGTCTATTAGACAACTATTTTTATTTTGAAATTTAAAATTTTAAAATTTGAGAAAAAGTCAAGATTTTCGCAATATTTAGGCGATTAGCCGAAAATATTTTTCCTATAGTCAAAAATGAAAGGGCTTTTATTTAGACATATGCACAAA
>JAAZGG010000116.1 GCA_012511355.1 bacterium
TCAATATTAGATTCACGTCAAAATGAAGACAGCAGTTCAGTTCGGAAGGTTGCCAAACTGATTGATGAAAAGGAGTAGTTAAAAATGGATGAGAAAAAAGTTGAGAGTATTACCGCGCGGGATGTTGATTTTGCTCAGTGGTATACCGATGTGGTTAAAAAAGCTGAATTAATTGATTATAGCCCAGCCAAGGGTTTTATGATCTATCGTCCCTATGGTTATGCGATCTGGGAGCAGATTCCAGCCTATCTTGATCGCATGCTTAAAGACTCTGGTCATGAAAATGTCTATATGCCTTTGGTAATTCCTGAGTCCTTGTTTGCCAAGGAAAAGGAACATGTTGAAGATTTTGCCCCTGAGTGCGCCGTTATCACTGAGGGTGGGGGCGAGAAGCTATAGGATCCTTTATTAATCCTTCCAACATCGGAAACTTTGTTCTGTTATCACTATAATAAAATAGTCAATTCTTATCGCGGTTTACCTAAAAAATATAATCAGTGGTGTTCAGTGGTACGCTGGGGAAAATCTACGAGACCTTTTTTAAGAGGCAAAGAATTTTTATGGCAAGAGGGGCACACTCTACATGAAAGTGAACAAGAGGCTAGGCATGAGGCTTTAGAAATCTTAGATTACTATGTCAAAATGGGGCGTGATTTATTAGCGATACCCTTTGTCTGTGGGCAAAAAACTGAGAAAGAAAAGTTCGCGGGCGCTGTCAACACCTATAGTCTTGAGGCTTTGATGCATGATGGCAAGGCTTTGCAAGCTGGAACAACACATTACTTTGGTGATGGTTTTGCAAGAGCCTTTGATATTCGCTATCAAAGTAAAGAAGGAAAACTAGAATATCCTTTCCAAACTTCTTGGGGTGTATCTACGCGCCTCATCGGTTCAATTATTATGGTACATGGCGATGATGAAGGCCTAGTAATGCCTCCTTATGTCGCCCCCATTCAATGTATTGTTATCCCTATTCAAATGGCTAAACCAGGGATTTTAGAGCAAGCACGCTCTATCAAAGAACGTTTAAAAGCTTTAGGAATTCGGGTACAATTAGATGATTCTGATAAGAGCCCAGGCTGGAAATATTCGGAATATGAAATGAAAGGCGTTCCTTTAAGAATTGAACTTGGACCTAAGGATTTAACTAAAAAGCAAGCGGTGGTCGTTTTCCGTCATAATCGGGAAAAAGTCTTTGTTCCTTTAGAAGAACTTGAACAAAGAATTCCCGAGCTTCTTGCAAGACTGCATCAAGAACTTTACGAAGCGGCTAAGAAAAGGGCTGATGAAGCAACTGTCAATTGTTGTGACTACGAAGAGTTTAAGGAAATTATGGCTCGCCCTTATAGTGGCTATGTCAAGATGATGTGGTGTGGAGATGAGGCATGTGAGAATAAAATCAAGGAAGAAACAACCGCGACCACGCGCTGCATTCCTTTTCATCAAGAACAATTAGGAAAGACTTGTCCGGTTTGTGGTAAACCAGCGAAGAAAATGGTCTATTTTGCCAAGGCTTACTAAGGCTAGACAGTTAAGGTACTAAATGGTATAATACAGAAGAAAAAAAGGAGAGAAATCATGGACTATTTACAGGAATTTATTAAAATTCTTGCCGAAAAAGTTAAGGGCAAGGAAATTAAAGAAGAAACCGAATTAAAAACACTAGGTGTTGATTCTTTAGATCTTGTGGAAATTATCATGGATGTTGAAACTAAATACGGCATCACCTTTACCAACGAAGAATTAAGTGGTTTTATTACGGTTGGCGATGTTGTTAAAACTATCAAAGCCAAGATGGCTTGATTGAAGTTAAGACCGGCCTAGCCGGTTTTTTTATTGTCAAAGGAGGAGGTTAAATGGCTTTAGTTGAAGTAAGTAAACTTAACAAGGCTTTTGGTATTGTTGAGCTTTTTAACGATCTTTCTTTTAAACTTAATAATAATGAAAAACTCGCTATCATTGGACCCAATGGTTGTGGTAAAACCACCCTTTTGAGGATGCTTGTTGGTCAAGAAACAATTGATGAAGGTACGATAATAATTAGACCCAAAACTAGTGTCGGGTACCTTTCACAGATGATGTTGCATTCGCTAGATAACAGCCTTTATCAAGAGATGCTTGGAGCCTTTGAAGAGGTAATTAAACTCGGTAAAAAATTAAAGAAAATAAGTGAAGAATTAAGTAAAAATCCCCATAGTGAAAAACTCCTAAAAGACTATGGATTGATGGAAAGTGCTTTTCTTGAAAAAGGCGGCTATAATTATGAATATCAGATTGATACCGTCCTTTCAAAGTTTGGTTTCACGAAAGCGGATTATTCAAGAAAAATAGGTACATTTTCGGGTGGAGAGCGCAACAAAATCGCCTTTAGTCGCCTCTTATTAGACGCCCCAGATCTTTTGCTCTTAGATGAGCCCACTAACCACTTAGATGTCAGTACAGTTGAGTGGTTAGAAGGTTATTTAAAAAACTATGCTGGCGCTGTAATTTTAGTTAGCCATGACCGTTATTTTATTGATGCTACTTGTAGCGCCGTTTTGGAAATTAATAACAAACAAGCAGAATATTATCCTGGTAACTATTCTTTTTATTTACAGGAAAAAGTTTTGCGTTATGAACAGAGATTAAAAGCTTATAATTTACAGCAAAAAGAGATTGAGCACTTGACCATGCTTATCAAAAAATTTAAGCCCAAGCCTAGTAAAGTGGCTTTTGCTAAAGATAAAGAAAAGAAACTCGCTCGCATACTTGATAACAAATTAGAAGCCCCTAAGAAAAGCAGTAAAAGTGTACGGCTTGATTTTCAAGTTCGCGATACTCGTAAACAAAGACAAATGACCTTGAGCGCTTTAGAATTTGGCTATGAAAAGCCTTTAGCGGCTCCTTTAGATTTAGCTATCTTTGGTGGTGATAAGATTGGTATTATTGGTGAAAATGGGGTTGGCAAAACGACTCTATTAAAAACTATTGGTAAAAAACTAGAGCCTTTAGCAGGCTCAATAAGAGCACATCGCGAGTTAGCTATCGGTTATATTGATCAAAATCAAATTCAATTAACTTCAGAAGCGACCTTATTTGATTATCTCCACGATCAATATCCTTTATTATCTAATTTTGAAATTCGTTCCCACTTAGCCTCTTTCCTTTTTAGTGGTGACGATGTTTTTAAAACGGTCAATCAATTAAGCGGCGGCGAGAAGGTTCGCCTTTCTTTTGCAAGCCTACTGTTAAAAAAATATGATCTTCTATTACTTGATGAACCCACCAATCACATGGATATTGAAACGCGGAAGATTTTAGAAAGTGCCCTAGTTGAATATTTAGGGACCATTATCTTTGTTTCTCACGATCGTTACTTTATTGATGAACTAGCCAAGAAGTTAATAATTTTAAAAAGAAAGGATATCCAACTTTTTGAAGGTGATTATAGTGAGTATCAGAGTAGTCTTGAAAATGCTGAAGTTGAATCTGTTGTTACTGCAAAAACTAAGAGGTTAGTTCAAAAAGAGTAAGAGGCAAAGAAAAAGTTGAACAAGAAATCAAAAAGATTGAAAAGGAAATCGCTGAAGTTCTAGCCGCTGAATATCTAGAAGAGAATTATCTTGATTACAAAAAGATGGAAAAACTAGCCAAGACGCATTTAGATTTAAAACAGAAACTCCAGGAATTAGAAAGTGAGTATTTACAAATCCTAGAAGAGAGTGAGACTAAAAATCAATGAAAGTCGTTGAATTTTAAAAGGGATTTTGTTAGAATAAAGACCGCACATAGATAGGGGCGTAGTTTAATGGTAGAGCAATGGTCTCCAAAACCATTAATGCGGGTTCGATTCCTGCCGCCCCTGCCATAAAAAAGTTTAATTAGTAAATAGCTCACTTGAGCTATTTTTTTGTAAAAAATAAGATGTTTTTAAATCTAGGATAAGTCGGTGGCTTATATATAGATAATCAAATAA
>JAAZGG010000117.1 GCA_012511355.1 bacterium
CTGTTACGCCTAGTACTCTTGCACCATCGAAGTGTTTTAATATTCGCTGGTAAGTTTGTGACATCGAATGATGTGCTTCATCCACCACGATTGTTTAGAAGTAATCTCTTGGAAATCTAGCAAGTCGCTTTTCTTGAGATAATGTTTGAACCGAAGCAACTGTGACATCATGCGGTGAGCCGATGGAGGTAGACTCTGCCTTTTCTAAAGCAGAATCTAACCCACTAGCTACCTTTAACTTGTCCGATGCTTGGTCGAGAAGTTCACCACGATGGGCAAGAATTAATGCCTTGCTACCATCTTTGACTTCTTCTTCAACAACCTTTGAGAAAACGACCGTCTTACCTGTCCCCGTTGGTAAAACAAGTAATGTATTCTTGAATCCGCTATTCCATTGATTAAAAATTGCACTTACAGCTTCATTTTGATACGGTCTTAATTTCATAGATTACCTCCTAAAATGGAAGATCATCATCGCTGATTTCAACCATAAAAAACTTAGGATCATAATCAATGAAACGATCAAGATCATTGATGGTCTTTTCTTCCCCAGATTGATTAACGTATGTTCTTTGCTTGAAATGAGCACGTCCTTTTGAACCGATAACTTTATTCCAATCCATAGTTAGTTTTTCGCCATGTTTCTTTTGCCCGATGCTACGGAAGAACCCAGAAATACGCCATTCTAGTGAGCGATAAAGCAATAAATCAAACTTAACAATTGATACACCTTCTGGTGCATTTACTTGAACAGTGATTGCAGCTTTGTTACATGCAGGAACTTTTGCTCCGCCAGGAAATCTTCCTCTTTCAAAATTTGTAACTACGAAATTGTAGTCACCTTCGGGTAACAGAACGAACGCTTGTCCATCATTTTCAATGGAGTCGTTCCAATCCAACATCATGTTTTGGTTATTATTAATTTCTGCCATTTTTAAATTCCTCCGTTATTTTTAGTGATTGTTTGAATGATCTTTGTCCAGTTTGGAATGATCCATCTGGTAATGAAATCCTCTGAATAAGTCGAGATATCAGCATCGAGAGCATAATGACCTTTATTTGCCACGATTACTTTGATATCTTCTTCAGTAATACCTGCTTCTTGAATCATGTTTTTTAGCTTTTCAATGTTAGGTCGTAATGTCTCTTTTGTAGGCTCAGGTTGGCCCGTTTTAGGCGACACGTCCCCAAATAAGTGAGAGATCGAACTAAAAGCCAAGTCTATCTCATCAGCCAAACTGAAGCGATTTTTTGCGTCCCAACAAGGGTTATGAGTGGTATACATTATTCGCTTACCACCACTTGCTTTCTTTGTGTTATTTTCAGTAGTGATAACAAAAGTTTTATAGTTGCAGAAAAGTAAGACGTCACACCATTCTTTGACTAATGGAGCACATTGTTTTGTTAATTTCATTTCCCATCTGTCGAATTGACCTTGTTCTTCTGGAAGCTCATATTTACGTGGTTTTCCATGAGCAATAACTACTGGATTAATTCCCACATCGATAAGCTTGGATAATAGTTGTAGTAAGGTAGAGAATTCTTCTGAAAGATATGTGTAACCTTTACCGAATCCGAAGTCCTCAATATTGGCTTTGCGATACTTATTACAAATGTAGTCAGTGCATAAGCTTTCAGCCCAGTCTGCTGTATCTACAACTAAGGTTTTACATACTTCTGGATTATCAATAACCTCTTTAACTGTTGCGATTAACTCTTCCCAGCTTGAAATTTTGATTCGTCTGACATTTAATCTTGATGTTCCACCTTCTGTATCTAAGAAAAGTGGATCAGGCATTTTTGATGCTAAAGATGTCTTACCAACACCCTCTGCACCGTAAATACAAAATTTAATCGGTGTCTTCTCAACACCACTAACGATGTTTAACATACTTATTTCATCTCCTTATTGATTATCATTTCTTCTCTAGCGTCAGATTCAGGAGCTAGCACTGCTTGTCCTTTTGGCTTTATGATGTAGCCTCCGACTAAGTCATTAAATTGTGTTTTTCCGAGCATCTTTTGTAGTTCGCTAATAGGCATTAATTTCTTAGGTGCGAATGGATTGTAGCCGTTATCAGATAGGATTTTTGCAACGACATCTTCGTCACTGATTTTGCGTTTAGTAACCGATTCAACAATCTTGTAACCTTTCCACTTTTTGCCTTCTATAGCCTTTTTCAAGCAATACTCTCTAATGTCATCAATGTAAGTGGCTATGCTGTCTAGCTTTGTTAAAATAGCTTCGATTTCATCATCGGTCATGAATTCAGGTTTTTTCATTTCCTTGACCGCTTGAAGTGTATCTTCAGCTCTTTTTCTGCAGCTATTACGTCCAGGACAAAATCTGCACCAAACACCACTATTGGCTTTTGGATCATCACTTAATGCTTCTTTTACTGCTGGGATAAGTCTTTCTTTTTCCCATTTTTCAAGTTCCTCTGAAGTGATGGAATACTCTGAAACGTTGTGAATTCGTTCTTGATAAATTACCAATCGGATATTATCAATTGGATAAAAGTCCTTATAGCATTTGTACGCATATAGCCCATAAATCCCAAGCTGACTGTTTAGTTCATTGAGTGTTTCATCAAAAGGTGTGACTTTGATAAATCCAGTCTTGTTGTCAATAATCGTGAGCGTATCGCCTGCAATAATTCCGCAATCCAGAGTGCCATGTGTATCTGGTGCATAGTCCATTTCCAGAAGCTGTTCGATCAGTACAACTGGCTGCTCGCCCGTACGCTTTGCTTCATAATCAACTGTGCTGATTACATAGTTAGCGTAGCCATTTGCTAATCGTTCCATTTCTTCTGAATAGTGCTTAAGACCTGATTTTATTTCATCTGTTGTCTTTTTATTGCCAGATTCATAATCTTCAAGTTTTAAGCTTTGTCTGATGTAGTGTTCTGCTAGTAGGTGGCATTCGCTTCCAAACTCACTCGCTTCTGTAGTCTCTTCAGCTTTAGTTGCTAGGAATCTAGTAGCGTATCCACAATAGAACCACTCTTTGCTACTTGGAGCCAAGATCGAATGTGCCCTTTGAGCCATCTTTCTCACCTCCTTCTTTTACATCTCCATCTAGGAGCATTACTTCTTCTGCTAGAGCCTTAGTAAGAAAGCTGATTGTTAATAAAGAATCAAAAATATCAACTTTGCTTACTACGGGTTCATCTCTAGCTTCTTGAACATCGTCAACCATAGTTAGGTCATCCTTTGATTTTTTTAAAGACTGTTCTTTGCCTTGTAAAAGGCAAATGGGAACACGACAGGTTTTTGC
>JAAZGG010000118.1 GCA_012511355.1 bacterium
ACCCAAGGCTCGTTTTGCTCTTGTTAAGGGGGATGAAGTTGAAGCCGTTTATGCCTACTGCAATCTCCACGGTCTATGGAAACTAGACAAAAGATAGGTAAAGAAAGGGAAATAATAATGAAGTATGTTTGCCAAATTTGTGGCTACATTTATGATGAGGCTTTATAAAAGGTTCCTTTTAAAGATTTACCAGCTACCTGGCGTTGTCCTTGGTGCGGAGCTGGTAAAAGTGATTTTAAAGCCATGCAAGAGAAAAGTGAAGAGAAAGTACTTTCTAAAGTTCAAAAAGAAGAAGATTTAGAAAAGTTATCAACTGGACAAATGGCGGCTCTTTGTTCTAATTTAGCTCGTGGCTGTGAGAAACAGTATAAAGAAGAAGAGACGGCTTTGTTTACTAAACTGGCCAGTTATTTTTCGGCGATTAGCCCTGAAGTAAAGGATGCTACTGTAGAAAAAATAAGCGAGGAACTACAAGAAGATTTAAAGGCTTATCCTTCTTTAAGAGCAACAGCTGACGCCGCAGAAGATCGCGGTGCAGCTCGTGTTTGTGTCTGGGGTGAAAAAGCTACTAGAATGTTATCTTCTTTATTAAACCGTTACCAAGAAGAAGGCGAAAAGATGTTTGAAAACCAAGAAATTTGGGTTTGCAGTATTTGTGGCTTTGTTTATCTTGGTAATGAACCACCAAATATATGTCCTGTTTGTAAGGTTCCAGCCTTTAAGTTTATGAAGATTGAAGGAGGAAAGATCTAACAATGAAAGCTTGTGCGGTACGCAATATTCGCTTGTGCACAAAAGATTGTCTGTGTTTGTATGTTTGTCCAACCGGTGCCACTGATACAGAGAATAGCATCATTGATGTAACTAAATGTATTGGTTGTGAAGCCTGTGCTAAGGCTTGTCCTAGCGGGGCTATCAGTATGATGCCTTTAGAGTTACCGGTTCAACAAGTAAAGCAAGCGGAAGTTATAAATAGTTTAAAAGAAATGGCGGGTAGGAAGGTTAAAAAAGAGGAACAAGCCTTAAGTCTGGCTAAAAAAGAAGAAAAACTAGGGCTGAAGCGTTTATTAATAGCTCTAGCTACGGCCGAAAGGTTTATCGCTGAGGATCTACTGCGGGAAGCAGGCTACATGTTGCCTCAAAGCGCTAATGCTCATCGATTCTTAGAGGATTTAATCGCTAATCCTCCTACGGAGGATTTTCCCAAAGAAATTGCCCAAAAACTTTTAGAATTAATTCCTAATAACGAAGAAGTTTAAGAAAGAAATAATGATGATAATGACCGAGAAAAGTTATAAAACCTCGGTCTTTTTTATTGTAAAAAACTTTTATGAAAAAATATTGAAATTTTAAGCAAAATGACTTGCAATTCAACAAAAATATTGTATAATAACAAAGATTAATCTGAAGACTTTTAAGATTTTCAATGTGTTCAATACTTTTGAGGTGATGGTAAATGACAGATAAACAGAAACAAAATTTAATTCATCTTTTAACTGAAAAGCTTCCCCTTTTTCGTAAAAAACTAAAAATTTCACAGCAAGAATTGGCAAATATGCTTGAAGTTAGCCGCAGTACAATTACCAATATTGAGAATCGACGTAGTCCTTTAAGTTGGAATCTTTTCTTAGCTTTGATATTGATTTTTAATAATAATGAAGAAACCCGAAAATTGGTAGAACATTTTGACCTTTACTGTTCCTCTTTAAATCGCTTTCTTTTAGGTGATCAAAAGTTGAAAGAAAACCCGGAAGCAGGACGTAAAAATAAAATGACCATGGTCTTCGCGGGCAATCTTTTTAGTTTCTTTTTTGTTAACCCTTATTCAGGAGCCTTTGAGCATTATCTCAAAGAGGAGAAAGAAGATCGTTATTATTGTCAACCTAAACCAATTATGGGTGAGAGCATTTATGAATATAAAAAACAACTTATTGATGAGGTTGTTTATGAAGCCGATGCTAAATTAGTTGATTCCTTCCATACTCGGGCTAATTTTATTGAGATATTCGAGAAAGAAATAAGCAAAAGTGTGGAATTTCGTTATCATCGTGGAAACATGACTGTTTGGCTTCGTAATGATGTATTGGCGGGAACAGATTGTCAAGGGCGTAAAGTCTTAATTATTGTTGTTGAGGATATCACTAAAGAAAGAGAATCCTTTGTCCAAGCGGAGGTTTTATTAAAAAATGGAGAGAGTCCATCATCTTACGCGCAAATTGCTAGAGCCCTTCTCTTAGATTATGAAGATGTTTATTACGTTAATATGGATACTAACAACTATTACAAATTTGATTCTAGTAGTTTTTCTTCTACCTTTGAGCTCAATGAGAAAAAAGAAGACTTTTTTGAGGATATACAAGTAAGAATAGCAAATGTTGTCTATTCTCAAGATCGCGAAACAATGCGCCATTTTTTTAATCGCGAACGCTTATTGGAATTATTAAGGCAGGAAAAAAGCGACAGCATAAATTATCGATTAGTAATAAAAGAAGAGCTAATTAACTACAGAAGCAAAGCGGTTTTTATAAATGTGGACAATGTCAGTCACATGGTTGTTGGAACTGTCAATGTGGAGAAGCAAACTAGACGAGAACAAATTTATCGCGACAGAATTCGCAGTGCGATGGAATATGCTGGTAAAGATTTCTTAACCAATGTCAAAAATAAAAACTCTTATTTGTTATTTGAAAAACACTTAAATAAAGAAATCAGGAAAGGCATTAATAAGCCCTTTGCTGTGGTTGTTTGCGATATTAACGATTTAAAGCAGTTGAATGATGCCTATGGTCATGAATTTGGTGATGAGGTTATCAAAAATGCGGCCAAGATGATTTCACGGATTTTTAAAAATAGTACAATCTATCGCACAGGAGGCGATGAGTTTGCGGCCATTATCTCGGAGAGTGATTTCGATCAGCGTAAAAAGTTAATTAAACGCTTAAGAAGGCAAGCAATTTTAAATACCAAAAATGGCAGATTTGTCATCGCTAGTGGTCTTGCTGATTTCCAAGAAGAGGATATAAAGGTAGCCGATGTTTTTGTGCGCGCGGATCGCGAGATGTATAAAAACAAAGCCGATTTAAAGGAATACCAGCTTTTTAAACCAAAAACTATGTAAAAAAGTTTGTGTTTTTCAAAAAAACGGAAAATTTCAATTTAATCTATTTTTACTGCTTGACAAGTTTTAAAAATACGCTTATCATATAAATGATAAAAACCGGCAAACTTAGGGAAACCTAAGGACGCAAAGCTATAGGGTCTATTAAAAAGACAGCCAGTTGCAATTTATGCAGCTGGCTTTTTATTTAGCAAAAAGGAGGGTAAGAGTGATGATTAAGAAAATCATAAGCAAATTAAATGCTCAAAAGATTCGCTTACTTTTACCTTTGATTATTGCCTGTCTTTGTATGGTCGCCTCTCTTGGCGCTTTTATTGATTTTTCCTTTGCTTGGTTCTCGAATAATCAACAAGTTGGCGCTGGTGGTTTACAACTTGGAGTTGATAGTTATGTTTCAACAATTACAACCCAATCAGGTTATGCTTTTAAATATGATGGTGTTAATGGGGCTATGGCTATCGACCTTGATGGTTACACTGAAAAAATTCAGATGTCAGAGTACGATAATATCTTTACTGATCGCAACATCAACACCCCTTTAATAATTCGGGTTGAAGTTGATGGTGTTCCCAATAATCCCGACGACAAGATAACAGTTAATGTGCCCTGTTCTTCCAATTATACCGATAACGGCACGAATCCCTTGAGTTTTGTTAGTGGCGATACTATCCTTTCGTATCTTTCCAATGTTATTAAGATTAGAATTGGCTGCGGCCTTTTAATTGGTGGCAATTTGGTTGTTGATAATTATGATCCTACGCAAGCTAGTGATGTTCCCATTATTTACGAGGGAGCAAGGGATCATTTAATTACTGAAGATTCTACGGTTGTGGTTGGGACTTTTGTTAACGATTCCACTAAAACGAAGGTAAAAACAATTTCTTTAGATTTCCCTCAATCAATTTATTCAGCTTTTATAACCAATACTGATGAATTGGTTTTCTATATTGAAGTCGATTATGACAATGTTTTAATTAATAGTTATAACTTAAATAGTGTTAATGATGGTGGTCAAGTTATCTTTGCTGATGATTTTGGGACCATCAGAGTGGAGTAGGTGAGAGTATGACTAAGAAAGCTTATATCAAACCTTTAATCATCTCCATTATTTTGACTCTATTTTTGGCGATTCTTCCGGCCTACGCTTGGTTTGGCACGCCTTCTAATGCTTTTAATGTTAAAGTTAAGGGTAGTATGGTTGAGGAGTATTTCCACTGCGGTAGCGGTAAGGAAGATGATCCCTTTGTTATCACGCGCCCAGTTCATTATTATCACTTGGTGGAGTTTTTCCAAAGGACAACTCAATTACCAGTTGTCTATAACAGTGAGGACGATGTCGTTGACTTTGGTAATGAGTATCTTTATTTCCAAATCGGTTGTCCAGAAGAGCAACTCTATGATCCAAGTTTAAGACCAACAGTTACTCCAGACACATCTTTCTACGTTTTTGAATATGGTAATGCTGGTCAACTAATTAAAGATCAAGACACTAGAGGAAATAAAGATGTTATCTTAAATATGGCCTATTATTCTGGGGATAATGCTTTGATGCCTATTGGAACTTCGGAAGTTCCTTTTTATGGTTCTTTTAATGGCAATAATTTAACAGTAACCAATTTGAATATTATCACCGAAGAAGATGTCGTTGTTACAACTGGTGGTGAAAGCCAAACGGTTACACGTCAAACTTCCGATATTGGTATTTTTGGTTACATCGGAACCAATGGTGTTCTTAGCAATGTTTATTTTAAGAATGTTAACATCAGTTTAGTCGGTGGGGCAGCAAACGCCACTATTGATACTTCGGTTACAAATATTTCTCATACCAGTTCCCACCCTGATACGGTTTATGTTGGTTATCTAGTGGGTCATACTAATTTATCTACTTCGGTTGTCAATGTCTTTGTTAATAATTGTACTATCAAGGGTGGAGCAGCTTCAACGTGTAACTTCGGATATTTTGGTTTAGTTGATGTTAGTTTAGGTCAACCCATTACCACTTTAGGTGAAGAAATTGCCACCCAATTTGGCAGTGGTAATGAACCAGGCTGGGGCGGTAGTATGGATATGAATACTCTTTATACCCGAATCTTATCGGTTAAAGGGAATGCTGCAAATCCTTGTACTTATCCAACCGCAACGACTGTCACCATTGATGAAGTGGCCAACACTTATAATAGAGAAGTAACGGCAACTGCAACAGCGTCAGCGCCTTCTGGTAGTAGTGTTAGTTGGGTCCATTATGAAAGTACATTAGGAGGTTCCTATTATTTTAGGAACAGAACCGATACTAATAGATTTTTATACTTAAGTGGTGAAAACCGCTATCAAAAGCAAACAATTACCACCTATCGTTACTTAGATGAATTTACCCCTGCTTATCATATTGCTTCAGGTAGCAACTATTTAAGCACGAATGGAATAGGAATTACCAATGCAACCAGCGAAGCAACAGCTTCAGCCTGGGTTTTAAATGATGCCAATCATCTTTATACTATCTATGATGGTACTAAATATTACTTAAGACAAGATACGGATTTAACTTTAACAGTCAGTACGATGCCAAGCACGACTTGGACCAAAGATGGCAATGATCTTTACTGCACAAATAGTGGCACAAACTACTATTTAACTTATTTCGATAGTTGGTTTTTAATTACTACTAAGGGTCGTTATAAAGTCAAGGATGCCAGCAACAATTATTTAGTTATGACAGCAAGTTCAATAAGTTCAACAACTAGTGAAGGTGCGGCCACTAGTTTAATCTATAACGGTAGTAGCGGAACCATCTCTACCTTTGTTAGTGGCACTCAATATTATTTAAATG
>JAAZGG010000119.1 GCA_012511355.1 bacterium
CTTAAAAACTAACTTGCTCTCTACTTTAGGCTTGCCCTTAGAAACTAAGATAATAAGGGTGAGCAGTTTAAAAGATGATTGGCAAGAGGAAGTTATTGAAAAGATGGAAGAATTGCTAAGATAATTAAAAATATCTTTGCATTCCCATTTTTTATGTTATAATTCAAGCGTAGCGTTGATTAGAAGGAGTAAGTAGTTTTCTTTTATCAAGAGAGATACTCTGTGGTGCGAGGTATTTAAAAGAACTGCTGAAAGTCGTCTAGGAGCTCGATAGATGAAAGTAAGGATAGTCTATCGCGTATCTCGGCGTTAACGAGTTGAGAGCATAAGTATTTTATACTTATGAACTAAGGTGGTACCGCGTTAATTAACGTCCTTAATTGGGGCGTTTTTTTCTTAAAAAAAGGTCCAAAAAAAGACTAAGGAGGAGTAAAAATGACCAGAGAAATGGCCAGTCGTTACAATCATCATGAAGTGGAAAGCGGTTGTTATGATTTTTGGTTAGAAAACAAGTGTTTTGAATCAGGAAAAGACTTAAAAAAGCCGCCTTTTTGTATTGTTATTCCCCCACCAAATGTTACCGGAAAACTCCATCTAGGGCATGCTTGGGATGGCACTTTACAAGATATGATCATCCGTTATAAGCAGCTTAAAGGTTATGATACTCTTTGGGTTCCCGGCTGTGATCATGCCGGCATTGCCACGCAGGCTAAAGTTGAAGAAAAGCTGAGAAAACAAGGGCTTTCTCGCTATGACCTAGGGCGCGAAAAGTTCTTAGAAATCACATGGAATTGGAAACATGAATATCATGAATTCATGCTTGAGCAGTGGAGAACTTTGGGCCTTTCATTAGATTACCGTAAGGAAAGATTTACCCTAGATGAGGGCTTAAGCAAGGCCGTTAGAAAGGTCTTTGTTGAATTATATAATAAAGGACTTATATATAAAGGTTACCGTATTATTAATTGGGATCCTGTACAGAAAACTGCCTTATCAAATATAGAAGTTATTTATCGGGAAACCGAAAGTCATATGTATTATTTCCGTTATTATTTAGAGGGCTCTAAGGAGAAGTTTTTAGAGGTGGCCACCACTAGACCCGAAACGATGTTTGGCGATGTCTGCGTGGTTGTACACCCTGAAGATGAGCGTTATTGTTCTTGGATTGGCAAGAATGTTATTAATCCAGCCAATGGCATGCCTCTTCCTATCATCGCCGATAGTTATGTTGATCGTGAATTTGGAACTGGGGCCATGAAATGTACACCCGCCCACGATCCTAATGACTTCTTAATTGGCGAGAAATACGGTTTAGATAAACCTATCTGTATGAATACTGATGGCAGCATGAACGAGATTTGTGGTAAATACCAGGGTCTTGATCGTTTTGAGTGCCGTGAAGTTCTTTTAAAAGATTGTAAGGCCGCAGGTACGCTTATTAAAATTGAAAAACACCTCAATCAAGTGGGGTATTCTGAAAGATCTAAGGCTATTGTTGAGCCATATTTGTCGGAGCAATGGTTTGTTAAGATGGAACCTTTAGCTAAACAAGCCTTAGATAATCAAAAAGGCAAGGGAAAAGTGAATTTTTATCCTGAACGCTTTGAAAAGATTTTCATAGGTTGGATGAATAATGTTGAAGATTGGTGCATCTCACGTCAATTATGGTGGGGGCATCGCATTCCAGCTTGGTATCATAAAGAAAGTGGTCAAGTTCAAGTAAGTGTTGAACCACCTAAGGATTTAGAGAACTGGGTGCAAGATGAAGATGTCTTAGATACTTGGTTTTCTAGTGCTCTTTGGCCATTTTCCACCCTTGGTTGGCCAGATAAAACCGCTGACTTTGAACGTTATTATCC
>JAAZGG010000009.1 GCA_012511355.1 bacterium
CTCTTAAACTAAGACCGGCAAGGTCCACCAAATAGTCTTTCCCGCGTATTTCACTGATACGCCCAACTTTGTTAGTCGAAAGCACCGTCACATAATCGCCAACCTTGAAAGTATAGTCACCAAGATCTTCTTCTAGCGCTTCACTCTTTTCTTGAATTCCTTCAAGTTCAGCCTTAGCGGCAATAACTTCATGTGGTTTTAAATTCTCTTTTTTAAGTTTTTCCAAAGTTTCATTGATGCTTTCCATAGCTTCATCCACTAAAAGAGCGATTTCTTCATCCGCTCTTTCTTTTATCTTTTCTTCTAAAAGTTTAATCTGCTTATTAGTTAAAGCTAATTCTTCTTGTTCCTTGCGAAGTTCTTCTTCAAGTTGACCTAGTTTTTCTAATTTAACCTGCTCTTCTTTAATACTATTCTCTAACTTTTCAACCAATAGGTCACTCTTGCTTAGATTGGCCCTTTTATAATCTTTAGCCTTCTTAATGAGCTTATCTGAAAAGCCTAGGTTCTTAGCAATCTCTAAAGCATAAGAGCGGCCACTTAAGCCTGCTACTAACTTATAAGTTGGTTTCAATTCCTCTTCATCAAAAAGCATTGAGGCATTGCTAATATAATCACCCTCAAAGGCAAAACTCTTGAGTTTCGGATAATGGGTAGTGGCTAAAACTAAGGCTTCACGTTCCTTGAGTTCTTCTAAGATAGCCATTGCTAAGGCTTCTCCTTCACTAGGATCAGTTCCCGAGCCTAATTCATCAATAAGAACTAAAGACTTGGAGTTTGCCTCGTTAAGCATAGCTTTCAGTTTCAAAAGATGGGCCGAGAAAGTTGAGAGCGATTGACTTAGTGATTGGCCATCACCGATATCGGCAAAGAAGGCCTCAAAAACTCCAAGTTCAGCCCCAAAATCACAGGGAATCGCTAAACCACATTGATTCATCAAAGCTAAAAGCCCCACCGTTTTCAAAGCCACAGTTTTACCACCAGTATTAGGACCAGTTATTAGACAAATCTTATGTTCCTTACCACCTAAGGCAAAATTGTTACCGATGGCCTTTGTTTGATCGAGTATGGGATGGCGGACCCCTTTTCATAAAATTACTTGCTCCTTGCTTAACTTAGCAACTGAAGCAACAAGGGCCCGACCATAACTTCCCTTAGCAAAAAGAAAATCAATCTCTTCAATCAAGATTTGATTATTGAGTAAAGTCTCGCCTTCTAAGGACACCGCCTTACTAAGTTCACGTAAAATCCGCTCAATTTCTTGCACTTCTTGAAGGCGTAAACTAGCCATTTGGGCATTGAGTAAAATCGTGGCCTCGGGTTCAATATAAACCGTTTGCTGCGAGGCGGATTCATCATGAATAATGCCCCCAAAACTATATTTATAATTAGCCTTGACCGGCACGACTAAGCGATCATTGCGTAAAGTGACAATTGTATCGGATAAATAAGAACTTTTTTGACGAACAATCCTATCTAAAATCTTGTGAATCTCCTGATCTTTATCCCTTAATTCCTGCCGGATTTTAGCAAGTTTTGCTGAGGCTTTATCATAGAGATCAAAGTTAGGACTTATACACTTTTCAATCTTTTTTTGTAAGGCTTTTAAAGCCAGTAGGCCATCAAAATAATAAAGGCAATGAGGAAAGGCTTGACCTGTAAAATTATGGGCAAAAGCTTTTAACTGTTCAATGCCGGTTGCTTGCGAGGCTACCCGATATAAATCCTCACAACTTAGAAGCGAAGCCTTGCTCGCTCTAGCGACAATTACTCGCAAATCATGGATATAAGAAATCGGACAACGGCCGTAAGCATTACAAAGCGTTAAAGCCTCATTAGTCTTAGCCAGTTCTTCTTCAATTTGATAATAATCATGGCTATAGGTTAAATCTAAAATACGCTTTTTAGTGAAATCTAAAAGCGCATGTTCTGCTAGTGTCTCTTTAACCTTTTGTAACTCTAAAACCGCTTGAGTTTCAAGCATTATCATCACTTCCTTTATTTATGATAACAAATTATCTATTAAATGTCACAAAATATGTGCTAAAATATAGGCGGTGATTGAAATGAAATTAAACATTATTTCTTGGGCGATTGATGAAGAGATTTTAACAAAGATTAAAAGTTTTTATGCTGATAATCAAGTTGAGAATCCTAATGAATATGTAATTTTTATGGCCAAGGTCAAAGGTTGTTCTATCACTATTTACCATAGCTTGCAAGCAGTTTTTCAAGGTAAAAACGCACAGAGCGAAGCTGAAATCTTTGGTTATGATCCCACTGTAAAATGGCTCTATAGTAGCGACCATGCCGGTAGCGATGAGGTTGGTACTGGCGACTATTTCGGACCAATAGTCGTAGTTGCTAGTTATGTAAAAGAAGAAAATCTTGAAGAGTTAAATCGTTTGGGAATTCGTGATTCTAAAAAACTCAGCGATGATTTTATTTTAACAGTCGGACCAAAATTAATTCGTAAATACCCCTATTCTTTAATGGTTTTAGATAATGAAAAGTATAATTCTTTAATTAAAAAGGGTTGGAATATGAATAGTTTAAAGGCTGCCCTGCACAATCA
>JAAZGG010000120.1 GCA_012511355.1 bacterium
ACAGCATCGATTGAACCCGTATTAATACTTTTTGCTGGATTTATTATTGCTGTTGTTATATTAGGCGTATTTTTACCAATGTTTTCAATTATGGATTCAATCGGATAGGAGGAATCACTATGTCTTTAAATGTTAGATTAGCAACTTTTTTTGCAGAACATAGCGTTGTTTCAACTGAAACAGCCAATCAAGCTTTGGAACGAGCAAACCTAAATAAAACGCGTTTTGACGTTGAATTAGTAACTATGGGAAAAATAACACCAGAAACTGCGCAACAATATTTAGCTATGTTTTTTAATATGAAATATTTGGACTTTAACGTTCTAGCCTTAGATCCGAGTGTTTCAAGTGAACTACCCATGATGTATTTAAAAGACAACCGAATTTTACCGATTGCCGTAACACAAGATAAAGTTACAATTGCTATTGATAATCCAAATTTCTTTCAAGAAGCTTTAAGTACAAGACATTATTATAATAAGGATGTTGAAGTTGGACTCATAACATCTGAAAATATGGACCGAGCATTAACCAATATTGAAAGTAAGCGAAAGCTAAATGAAGCTTTAAAAGATTTCAAAAGTGATAAGAAAAATGTTCTTGATGTTGATGAGGAATTAAGAATTGTTGATGCCCCGGCTGTACAATTAGCAGATTCTATTTTAAAAGAAGCTGTTGTATCGCAAGCCTCAGATATTCATATTGAGCCCTTCGAAGAAGAAGTTCGTATTCGTTTTAGAATTGATGGCATCCTAGTCTTAAATAATACGATATCTAAAACAGTTTATCAATCGGTATTAGCCCGTTATAAAATTATTGGTAACATGAACATTGCCGAACGCAGAATTCCACAAGATGGTAAGATTCGTCAAGAGAATAATGGTGTTGATGTTGATTTTCGTGTCTCAACAATACCAACAATTCATGGAGAAAAAATTGTTATTCGTATTTACGATAAAGCTGCACAAACACTTGGTTTTGAGTACTTAGGTGCTAACAAAGAACAAGAAACAACATTAAGAAGAATTATTTCAAAACCTCATGGTATTTTACTTGTAACTGGTCCAACAGGAAGCGGTAAATCAACAACACTTTATACATTTTTAAAAGAATTAAACAAAGGACCAGTAAATATTACAACTGTTGAAGACCCTGTAGAAAACATCATTGAAGGTTTAAACCAAGTTCCAGTAAACCCTATAGCTTATTTAACGTTCTCGATAGCACTTACGTCGATCTCACGTCAGGATCCTAACATTATAATGATTGGTGAAATTCGAGACGAGGAAACAGCACAAATTGCGATTAGAGCTGCTATTACAGGACACTTAGTTTTAGCTACATTACATACGAACGCTTCAATTGGTTCTTTCGAACGTTTAGTTGATATGGGCGCACCAACGTATTTAGTTGCAGATGCAATGATCGATGCAATCGCACTACGGTTAGTGCGTAAACTTTGTCCAAAGTGTAAAAAAGAACACGACACAACTAAGGCAGAAATGCATTATCTTGGTATAAAGACAAAAGCAAAAATCATGAAACCTGTTGGTTGTGCAAGTTGTAATCACACGGGTTATCAAGGCCGTACTGCTGTTTTTGAAATTTTAGAGATGAGTGACAGCTTAAAATCGTTTTTATCACACGAACGTCGTTCACCGGAAGAACTTACAGAACTATTAAAAAAAGAAGGTATGAAGTTTCTACAAGACAGCGCAAGAGATTTAGTTTTAGAAGGAGTCACTTCTTTTGAAGAATTTGCAAATCTATAATTAAATAGTAGAAAATGGCGCCGTATCTTAGAAATAGGCGCCTTTTTATTAAAAAAACTATGTTTTTGATGTATAATTATTTATATAAAAAAATAAAATTTTCCACTAGAAAGAAGGAAAACTAATGTTTAAAAAACTCCAAACAATGAGACTTCAAGCATTGAAAGAAAAAAACAATGTCGTAAGATACGCTTTAGAG
>JAAZGG010000121.1 GCA_012511355.1 bacterium
CAAGTATAGTGTCTATGCTAGGGTTGCTCCTGAACACAAGGTACAAATTGTTGAGGCTTGGCAAAAACAAGGGGAGATTGTGGCGATGACGGGCGATGGGGTTAACGACTCGCCCGCACTTAAGAAAGCCGACATTGGCTGTGCGATGGGTAAGGTTGGTACAGAAGTGGCTAAGGGCGCTTCTTCTATGATTTTAGTCGATGATAATTTTGCGACAATTATTCTAGCGGTTAAAGAGGGAAGAGGTATCTATGCCAATATTAAAAAGGTTATTCATTTCCTCTTATCGAGTAATATTGGTGAGGTTTTAACTATCTTTATCGCCTCTATCATTGGGGCTTTTGCCTTGGGTGATACGGCAATTTGGGGTGTTCCTCTTTTACCGGTTCATCTGCTTTTTGTCAATTTGATTACCGATACTTTACCGGCTTTTGCCTTGGGTATGGAGCCAGTTGAAGAAACAATCATGCAACAAAAACCCCGACTTAAGAGTGAAGGTATCTTTAGTAAGGGCTTTGGTCAGACTTTACTTTGGCAAGGAAGTCTTGTTGGTATTTTGACTTTAATTTCCTTTGCTATCGGCTGTAACTTAAGTGTTGGTTCGACAGAAGCCTCCTTAGCTGCTGGGCAAACGATGGCTTTTATCACCTTATCAAGCGCCCAATTATTCCATTGTTTTAATGTAAAATCTAGAACAGGCAGCATTTTTTCTAAGCGCTTATTTGATAATAAAGCCTTGTGGCTAGCCTTCTTTGCGGGGGTTGGCATTATGATGTTAGTTGTCTACGTGCCTTTTTTAGCCGACTTATTTAATTTGATTAATTTAGATTTTATTCATGAGCTTATAGCCCTTGGTCTAGCCTTTATGATGATAGTCGTAGTGGAGATTGTTAAATTCTTTCTCCGCTTGAAAAAAGAAAATTAAGATAAAAAAACACAGGGTTCTTACCTGTGTTTTTATTCAATAGCCGCTTCTAAGGTTTTACCTATATCGTCGTGAATGACAATATCAGCATAACTATCGTAATTGGTTCTTTCATAATTGATGATGGTAAGACAGGAGCCTTGTTTACGGTAGCGAATAAGACCGGCCGCTGGGTAAACATTTAAAGAGGTCCCACCTACGATGATTAAATCAGCTTTAGCGATGGCTTCAACAGCCTCTTGAATACTCTGAGAATCTAAGGGTTCTTCATAAAGAACCACATCGGGTTTAACCCGGCCCCCGCATTTACTGCAAAGGGGGACAGCCTTAGAATTTATAATATGGTCTAAATCGAAAAATGTATGGCACTTTTCACAATAATTTCGTAAAACTGAGCCATGGAGTTCAATGACTTTTTTACTACCAGCTAGTTGATGAAGTCCATCAATATTTTGGGTGACAACACTGACATCTTTGCCCATTTCTTCTAACTTAACTAAGCAAGTGTGGGCTTTATTTGGCAAGGCATTGGGGAAGAGCATTTTCTTCTTATAAAAATCAAAGAACGTCTCAGGATAGTCAACATAATAACTATGAGAAAGCATGGTCTCATA
>JAAZGG010000122.1 GCA_012511355.1 bacterium
AATAAAAGTCAAAATTGCTGAGGCCACAAAAAACCAAATATTTAGGCCACAGAGAATCCCAAAGCCCAGCATTAAAGGCAGCGTTATGTAAAGGCTTTTTATAAACTCATTGATATAGGCCACGATGAGTTTGCTATAGAAAACCTCACTACCCTCAGCCGGCATTGATAAAAGAATAGGATTGTCCTTGCTGCCATAAAGTGAAGTAATCATAGAGGACATCAAGGCAATGATATTTAAGAATTGAATCAACACCACCAAAAAGAAGAGGAAGTTTCTAGTTAGAGGAATGTAAAAGAAGGATTTAAAGACCAGAAGAAGGCCAATAAAAACTCCGGTCATGGCCAAAAGTCCAACAAAGCTCAACACAACTGTTAGACTAACGGCTACTATTCCTTTTTTGGCAAGCTTGAAACGATTACCTAATTGTAAAAGTACAAGGTTGCGAATTCGATAAAAACCCATGCTTTAACTTCCTTTTTTAACACGTTTTTTGGGGGCTTTTTTAGGACCCGATCTTGCTGAATAGCGTTTTTTCTTAACTTTCACTTCTTCAGTTATAACTTCTGTTTCCTGAACAGGCTCTTGTTCTTCTTCAACTACTGGTTCTGAAACAGTTTCCTTTTCTTCTTCAACCACTGGTTCTGAAACAGCTTCTTTTTCTTCTACAAGCGGAACTGGTTTAGAAATTTCTTCTTCGGAAACTGTGGTTTCAGTTTGAATCTCATCTTCTATACGCTTACCATCAACATCCGTGACAAGATTTTGGGTCGCGACATATTTCATATAGAGTTGTTCCAAACTCATTCCTTCTTCTCCAAGTTTTTTAATCTCCCATTCACCAATCAGCTTTCCATGACCGATGATACAGATCTTATCACAAATCTTTTCTACCACTTCAATGACGTGGCTACTGAAGAAAACGATGTTGCCACGATTGGCATGGTCACGCATACATTCCTTAATTTGGAAAGAACTAGTTGGATCTAGACCTGTTAAAGGCTCATCTAGGATCCAAACTTTGGGATCGTGCATCAAAGAGGCGATGACGACAATTTTTTGTTTCATTCCATGGGAATAGCCTTTAATCTCGCGATCAATCGCATCCTGTAAATTAAACATCTTGACATACTTTTCAAATCTTTCTTTCCGTTCTTCTTCGGGGACAAGATAAAGATTGGCGACATAATTGATATATTCTCGACCAGTAAGTTTTTCATACACCGCGTGATTGTCCGAGACATAACCAATATTGAGTTTGGCGGCCACAGGTTGTTTTTCAATATCAAAACCACAGACAGAAATTGTTCCCTCCGTAATAGTTTGGATACCGACTATCGACTTTATCGTGGTGGATTTACCCGCACCATTATGTCCAAGGAAGCCATAGACATCCCCGCCTCTAATGGTAAGTGAGAAATCGTCAACCGATCTTACTTTGGACCCACTATAAATTTTGGTAAAGTTACTAATCCGAATAACATCTTTGTCTTCGGGATATAGTGGCTCCGTTTTACTCATTTTATTTTTCATTCTACGTATATTCATCCAACCCAGCCCCTTTTCTTTTTTAATCAAGTGTAAATTGTGATGGTCATCTGCTACCCTAAACATACCGAAGTAGAAGAGCCATTCAGCTAAAATAAAGACGGTATAAACAATATAGATACCAATCCAAAAGGTTTTATAAAATCTAAGGTGTGCCCATGAATATCAACATAAGTGACATCCTCACGTAC
>JAAZGG010000123.1 GCA_012511355.1 bacterium
AATACCTACCTGGTTGGTGAAGATACTTGTTACATCATTGATCCTGGTAGCGATGGCAAAGTAATTGCCAAAAAAGTTCAAGAAAACTTTAAAGGTGTCAAGGCCATTCTTTTAACCCATGCCCATATTGATCATATACTCAGTGTAGATTATCTAGCTGATCTCTTTCATTGTCCTATCTATCTGCATTCAGGCGATTTAGAATATGTCAATGGTTCCTATAGTTCTAACTACATGATACGCGATTTTCTAGTAGAGATTAAAAGCCCCATCAGCGATGTTCTTACTTTGAACGATCCTAATATCCGAATCTATGAAACCCCAGGGCATTCTAAAGGTAGTGTCTGTTTTCATTTTTTAAAGGAGAAATTGCTTTTCACGGGGGATACGCTCTTTGCCTTTTCTATCGGACGAGTGGATTTACCAGGTGGCAGTCAAAAAGAAATGTGGGCCAGTTTAAGATTCCTAAAAACGCTTGACGATGACTTAATTGTGCATCCAGGCCATGAAGAATCAAGCAGTATCGGCCTTGAAAAGAAAAGAAATTACTATCTCAGTAAGGTCTAAAGAAGATTTTCTTGATTAACTAAGGCAAAATAGATTAAAATATGTGGTGGTATTAAGCGAGGTGTTTTAAGATGATTCAAGCCATTGATATTAAACCCGGCACAACTTTTGAAGACAGCGGAAATATTTATGTCGCTCTCGACATTCTGCATAATAAAACAGCAATGCGCAAGATGGTCGTTAAAGTTAAAGTTCGCAATCTAAGAACTGGGGCCATAACCGATATGTCTTATAGTGGCGACAATCGCTTTAATGAAGCTCGTCTAGATAAAAAGCAGATGCAATATCTCTATGACGACGGCGACCACCTTGTCTTTATGGATAATACAACCTACGATCAGGTCAGTATTAGTAAAGAACGCCTAAAATGGGAACTTAATTTCATGGTTGAGAATACCGATGTAGAAATAACTTACTACGAAAAAGAAATCCTCGGTGTGGCTTTACCAGCTAAAGTCAACCTAAAAATCATCGAAACCGAACCCAGTATTCGTGGCGATACCGCTAGCAAAGCTACTAAAGAAGCCACTTTACAAACCGGTTATGTCATCCGTGTTCCTCTTTTCATTGAAGAGGGGGAAACAGTGGTGGTAAGAACTGATACCGGTACTTACGATTCAAGAGCTTAAAATCTCAGTTTTAGATTTTAGATTAAAGAAAGGAGAAGGGATATGGCCAGTATTGAATATCATAAAATTGTCAACTTTACTACTTATGGTAATTTAGGCATCAGTAACAACGTGATTGCCGAAATCACCCGGCAAGCGGTTAACGACTGTGAAGGGGCAGCAATGGCCGATTCGCATTCCCGTCTCTTTGGTAAAAAAGATACTGTTGTTTGTAAATTTTCTAAGAAAGGCGAATTGACTATCGACGTCCATATCAAAATCAAAATCGGCTATAACGTCAGTGAAACCAGTGCCCGAGTTCAAGAAAAAATTGAACATGATTTGCTGTACATGACCGAGATTCGTCCACGTCGAATTCACGTTATCGTGTCGGATGTAAAATAACAAGGCTCAAGGGCCTTTTATTTTTTCCCAAATTTACTAAAAGTAATGACAATTGAACATACGTGATGTATAATTTGTTCACAAATAACCATATATCTCGGGGAAGGAGGAGTGTTATCTAACTCAATTCCGAGTATAGGTAGATAACATAATTGGATTATGAAAGAAGAAAATAAAATCGTCGAATATCGAAGCCCCAACAAGATTCTGGTGACTGTCGCAATCATCATATCCATTTTAATATCGATTTCGTATTTTTTACCAATAATTAGAATTGAAAATGAATATCATGGAACACTGCAGTATAATGCTTTTAACGCTACTTCAATTACCGGGTTTTTGCCACTACTGCTTATTTCTCTCATCTTATATGTAGTTCAAATCATATTTAGTTTTATTTACCTATTTAAAAAGCCTATCAAGAAAGAGCATTATATATCATACAATGTGCTGTTTGTAGTCGCGCTTATAC
>JAAZGG010000124.1 GCA_012511355.1 bacterium
CCAGTTAGCAATAGCACTTAGCAATAGTTTCTCTAATTTGTCTGCTGCGTGTTGTTTTGAATATTTCAAAATTCCCAACGCTTTTTGAACGTCTTCTCCACGAATTATATCTGCAACCAAACGCATTTTACGAGGTGAGCTAGGACAATTGTTCAATTTCGCAAAAGCAACATTCTTTTTTGCTTCTTTGATAGTTTCGTTACTTAATCTTTTTCTTGATCCCATTGCCTAATTATTTATTACCTTTATTTTTAGCACCTGCGTGCCCTCTAAATGTACGTGTTGGTGCAAATTCGCCCAATTTATGTCCTACCATATTTTCAGTTACATAAACAGGTATAAATTGCTTACCGTTATGTACTGCAAATGTCTGTCCTACAAAGTCAGGTGATATCATGGAAGCCCTTGACCAAGTTTTGATCACATTTTTCTTTCCAGAATCAATGTTAGCCTGAACTTTTTTCTCTAATTTATAATGGATGTAAGGTCCTTTCTTTAATGAACGTGCCATAAATTATTTCTTTCTTCTTTCAACAATATATTTGTTAGATGCCTTTTTACGAGATCTCGTCTTATAGCCTTTTGCTGGAATTCCCGTCTTAGAACGTGGAATACCACCTGAAGCACGACCTTCCCCACCACCCATCGGGTGATCTACTGGGTTTTTAGCCATTGCTCTTGTTGCAGGACGACGACCTTGCCATCTTGTTCTACCAGCTTTACCAGAAATTTCTAACTGATGATCTGAGTTTGAAACAACTCCAATCGTAGCTTTACACTCCGTCAAAATCATACGGCTCTCTCCACTGGGTAACTTTAAAGTTGCAAATCTTCCTTCTCTTGCTACTAATTGAGCATAAGATCCAGCACTTCTTGCCATTAAAGCTCCTTGACCAGGTCTCAACTCTATACATGAAATAACAGTTCCTAAAGGAATGTTTTTTAATTTCATGGTGTTTCCGATTTCAGGCGCAGCTGAATCCGCAGAAACAATGGTTTGACCTTTTTGCATTCCATTTTGAGCAATCACATATCGCTTCTCTCCATCTTCATAAGAAATCAACGCGATAAATGCAGTTCTATTTGGGTCATATTGAATTGACTCAACAGTAGCTGCTCCTTCACGATCTCTTTTGAAGTCGATGATACGATAAGATTGCTTGTGTCCACCCCCTCTTTTGCGTACAGTCATTTTACCATCATGGTTACGACCTCCGCTTTTCTTTTTACCAACCGTGAGACTTTTCTCAGGTTTCACTGAATCAACATTTTCAAAAGTATTAGCAATTTTGAAACGTTGACCGGGAGTGATAGGTTTTAATTTTCTTACTGACATTTAATATAAAATTATTAACTAAACAAATCTATTTCTTGTCCTTCTGCAACATGTACAATAGCCTTTTTCAACTTTTTGGTCTTTCCTACTTGTAAACCCGTTTTTGTAAAACGTGTCTTAACTTTTGGAGCAGATACCATTGTACTTACTTTTACTACATCAACAC
>JAAZGG010000125.1 GCA_012511355.1 bacterium
ATTATAATCACTGGTTTATAGTTATAATTGGCTTTCTTTTTTCTGCTTAGCTACCTGTCGATAACGTTCATTTTTTTGCCGTTGTATGTCTTTTTTAATAATTGCTCGTCTTTGTTTCCTTTTAATTTCATCAATTTCCTGCTTAAGTTTTTTCTTATAATTTGGTTTAACGACACCCTTCTTATGACGACTAATGACTTTTTGTATCTCACTATCCATAGTTATTCGCTTGGTCGGTCTTTTCTTAACCAGGGGTTTAAGTTCCTGCCAACGACCTTCAACTAGTTCTTGATGGAGAAAATCCACACCCCTTTTGCTAAGGGAAAGCAACTTATCAAGATCATCTTTATCATAAAGAGTATAACAGAGCCCCGTGGCTTGATGACGTCCTGTCCTACCCGCCCGATGGAAATAAAAATCTTCCTCATAAGGTAAATCATAGTTGATAACCTGGCTCACCCCTTCTAGATCTAAACCGCGAGCTGCCATATCACTAGCAACCACAATCGGATAGCGCCCAGCCCGAATGCGTTTCATCGTTGTCCGTCGACTGGTGGCACTTAAGTCGCCATGAATCATCGCCACATCATAGTTCTTATTTAAAAGATATTGATAAATCTTAACGACATTTTCTTTCCGACTAGCGAAAATTAACGCTAGATAGGGATTGATTTGTTTTAATAATGTATCCAAGATTTCCAAACGATCACGGTGACGTGTAGGATAGGCGATATGTGAAACGTTAGGAGCAGTAATGGCCTCGCCCGCTAAATTGATATATTGAAGATGTCTTACATATTTATTTAAAAAATGTAGTAATTGTTCAGGCAATGAGGCGCTAAAACAGAGAATTTGCGTTGTCTCTTTTAAGACCCCTAAAATTTGACCGAGTTCTGGTAAAAAACCACTCTCTAAAATCATATCGGCTTCATCAAGGACACAGATTTTTAAATTGGTAAAAGCAAAAAGGGCGGCATCAAAGGCTAGATCCGTAACTCTTCCTGGTGTTCCAATAATTATGTGAGGATTCTTCTTAAGTTCCTCAATACTCTTCTGCCTATCGCTACCACTTACAAGCAACTGTACTCTTAAGTCAGTAAAAGCTTTGCAAAAGGGTTTTAGCATCTCAAAAATCTGCCGAGCAAGTTCCCTAGTAGGCACCAAAATCAAAGCCTGTAAAGTCGAACTATTAAGGTCGATTTTTTCCAAAATCGGCAACAGAAAAGCATGGGTTTTACCGGAGCCCGTTGGACTGCGTCCACAGATATTTTGGCCTTTTAATACCAAAGGAATAACTGTGCTTTGTATAGCAGTGGGCACCTTAAAACCTAAGTCTTCTAAAAATTCTAAACTCGTTTTACATAACTTTAAATCTTGGAAATTCATTTTTATAAATCATTAATCTCCTCTTCTATTAATTGGATTTCTTGAGCCAAACTAAAACGTTTTTCTTGATGTTTTTCAGGAACTTTGGAATAGATTTTTTCAAGATAATCTAGATACTTTTTCCATTTTGAAACAAAAACTTTGCTCTTGGTTTTTCGTAAAATCGGTCCAAAATAAAGTTCGCGTTCATCAAGCCTGCTTTCTCCCGGAATCGCCTTGATAAGTTCATAAAAAACACCATCTTCATAAACTATATCTTCATCAATAATTTGAAACTTCAGTTCCTCTAATTTCTTTCTAATTAATAAGGCATCCTTATTAGTGCCTAAAACAAGAACTTGTATTTGTTTGATTTTTTCATGATCAAGAATGCTGGCGATAAGGCCGCCACCAAGACCACAGATACTGAGTTGTCTAACATCCTTGGGTAAATTCTCTAAACCATCATTTAACAAGGGGAAAACTTGATTTTCCAAGCCTGCGAAGCGAATATTTTGCTCGGCTCTTTTAAGCGGTTCTTTTTTATTATCAATCGCATAAGCTTTAGTAATTTTGGAACGCAAAACCGCCTCTATAGCTAAAAAAGCATGATCACAGCCCACATCAGCTAAAACCAGTTCGGGCTCTAAAAATTCATAGGCTCTTTGCAGGCGCAAAGATAAAAGCATTAACGACTCCCCCGATAATAATCACTTAAACGCGGTTTCCGTAAGGGATGACGTAACTTGCGCAAAGCCTTGGCTTCAATCTGCCGAATTCTTTCTCTAGTAACACCAAATTCTTTGCCAACCTCTTCTAAAGTCCGAGGTCTACCATCGTCTAGACCATAGCGTAAACGTAAGACTCGTTCTTCCCGATCGGTTAAATCGCCCATGACCTTATAGAGTTCATCTTTTAATAATTCATTAGTTGCATATTCGGCTGGGGAAATCGCATCCTTATCTTCAATAAAATCACCTAGATGCGAATCATCTTCTTCACCAATTGGGGTTTCTAAAGAGACAGGTTCTAAAGCAATTCTTTGAATCTCCCGCACCCGCTCAGGTGTAGTGCCTGAGCCCATTTTTTCAGCGATTTCTTCCGCAGTTGGATCCCGACCTAATTCTTGAACCAAAGCCCGTTGAACCTTAGTCATCTTGTTAATTGTTTCAACCATGTGAACGGGAATCCGAATGGTTCTTGCCTGATCAGCAATCGCTCTAGTTATCGCTTGACGAATCCACCAAGTCGCATAAGTTGAAAACTTAAAACCCTTAGATGGATCAAACTTCTCACTGGCTTTGATTAGACCAAGATTTCCTTCTTGGATTAAGTCCAAAAACAACATTCCGCGACCAATATAATGTTTAGCAATGGAAACCACTAAACGCAGGTTGGAGGAAATCAAAATATTTTTGGCCTCTTCATCGCCCTGCGCCACTCTTTCAGCTAAGGCGACCTCACTTTCCTTGTCAAGTAAAGGAACACGACCAATTTCTTTCAAATACATCTTAACAGGATCATTGATCTTAACATCGGTTTGCAAGGAAGAGGAAACCGGATCAATTAAGACCTCCTCAATATAGGAAAGACGCTCCTTATCTTCAAGGGCTTGGTCGTCAAGATCATCATCAACATCGGCTTCAGGGATATCATCTAGATTGGCTAAATCAGCATCAATATCATCCAAGGATGTCTCTTCATCTAAATCATCGTTCACGATGGTTATACCTTGATCGGTGAAGTGTTTTAAAAGCTCATCATTTTCCTCGTCAGTCAAATCAAACTGGGCGACCGCCTCGTTTAAGTCACTTAAAATAATCTCATTCCCCTTGAGTTTGGCCAGTTTATCAAAGCGCTTAATAATCTCTTCTAAACTCTCAACCTCATCATCATAATCACGTTTTGTTAACTCTGCCATATTCTTTTAATCCTCCTTATTAATTCTTCTACTTTTAAGCCGACGTTTATTAATTAGTTCTTCGGCTAATTCCGTCTGCTTTTTTAAATCATCAACTTCTAAAATCTGCTGTTCTAAACTCTTTTCATGGCGTTTAGAGGCCAAATCATCCACCACCACTTTAGCTAATTCATCTAAGCTTGAGGGGGGATAAGATTCACTCATAATTTGGTTTACTAAGGTGATCATCTCTTGGGGCATCGCGCTATAAAGATCCGCTAGTTCCACCTTTTTATCACCTTTTGACTCATAATATTTTTGGACAATCAATGAGGCTAAATCGCGACACATCTTAGAATACAAAGAAATGCCAAGACTATCAAACTTTACAATATTCCAACCATCAGTTAGTAGTAATTGAATAATCTGATGATCGGCCTGTTCAAAACGATTGAGATTCTTGCTCTGCCTTTGACTTTTAATTCTATTGCTAGTTAAGACCTTCTCCATCTTACTATCCGCTTTGGAAAGGACCCACTTAACTAAACGTTGAATCAAAGTTTTACTAAACTTGGTCTTCTGACTCAGTAAATTAATATAATGTTCACGATCCAGATCATCAATCTGGGAACCGGCTAGATAAGTGCTCGCTTTATTAAGGTATCGCTTGCAATCCTCATGATTTTCTAAGTTATGCTGTCCTTCTAAATAGTAAAGGACAAAATCAATGGCACCCATCGTCTCTTTAGCAGCCTTAGTAACGGCAGCCGCACATTTAGTTTGATAGAGATCATCAATATCTATAACTACCACTAAA
>JAAZGG010000126.1 GCA_012511355.1 bacterium
TCTTAAGGCCGATGGGACTAAATTTGGTAAATCGGCTGAGGGAACTTTATGGTTAGATGCTGATTTAACTTCCCCTTATGCCTTATATCAATATTTTTTAAATACCATGGATGAAGATATTATTCATTATCTCAAAGTCTTTACCTTTTTAAGTCAAAAAGAAATTATGAGTTATGAGCGTTTAGTTTTCGAAGAGCCACACTTAAGGGCGGCTCAAAAGCGTTTGGCTTATGAATTAGTGGCCATTATTCACGGTAAGGAAGCGGCCAATGAGGCGGTAAGGATGAGTGAGGTGCTTTTTGGTGGCACGATTAGAGAGCTCAGTTATCAACAACTAAAGATTTGTCTTAACGGTGTTCCTAGTCTTAAAATTGATGAAAGTAAAAGTTTAATTGATGTTCTGGTAGCTTTGCGGGCGGCCTCTTCAAAAAGGGAAGCTCGAGAATTGTTAGCGAAGGGAAGTTATAGTTTAAATGGTGAGAAAGTGAGTGACCCCGATTTACTTTTAGAACCATCTTTAGCCATTGAATCTAAACTTCTCGTTATTAGAAGAGGGAAAAAGAATTACTACCTTGTAGAATTCTAAGGAGGACTGTTATGTCAAACAAAACCCGCTTAATTGCTCTTACTGCTATGTTTATTGCCCTTGTGTTTGTGGTCACCGCTTTTGTTAAGGTTCCTGTAAGTTTTACTAACGGTTATAAAAACTTAGGCGATGCGGTAATCTTTCTGAGTTCGCTGTTTTTTGGACCCTTCCTTGGCTTTTTTATTGGAGGAATGGGGAGTATGCTAGCGGATGTCTTTCTTGGTTATACGCATTATGCGATTCCTACTTTTATTGTTAAAGGAATTGAAGGTTTTATTGCGGCTCTGATCTATCGCACTTATTTTAAAAGGAAAGGCGATCATTTCGGTGCTTTCTTTTTAGCTTCTTTGGCGGCAGGTTTATGGATGTGCTTAGGTTATTTTTTAACCAACACGCTTATTTTTGGTCGTTATGAAGCGGCTTTGATGGGAATACCTGGCAATTTAGCTCAGGCTGGCATTTCTTTAGTGGCTGCTTGCTTGATATATTTTGCTTTAAAGCCTATTTTAAACTATCTACGGCGAAAAATCAGTTAACCTTAAACAAGGATAGATTAACCCTTTTACGCTCTAAATCCACGCTTAAAACATAGGCTTCGACAATTTGCCCAAGCGCTAAGACATCTAGTGGATGAGCGTTACGATTATTAGGAAGTAATTTAGAACGATGTACAAGTGCATCGTTTTTTAAACCAATATCTATAAAGGCTCCAAAATCAACGATGCTGCGTACTGTTCCTTCTAGTAGCATGCCTTCTTTTAAATCTTCAATTTGTAAAATGTCGCTTTTGAGTAAAGGCATAGGATAATCATCACGAATATCGCGTAAGGGACGACTTAATTCTTCAATAATGTCTTTAAGGGTATATTCATCAATGTCATTTTTTTGACAAACTTCTTTTAGGTTAACAAGTTCAAGTTTTTCTTTTAATTCTTCTGTCCCAATAGCATCTAAACTCAGATTGAGTTTTTCTAAGAACTGCTCAACAAATTGATAGTTATCAGGATGAATAAAAGTCTTATCTAAAGGGTTAGAACTTTCTAGAATTTTAAGAAAACCAACGGATTGTTCATAGGATTTTGGACCAATACCCTTGACTTTTTTAAGTTCATCACGTGAAGTGATTTGTCCGTTTTCTTGACGGTATTGAATGATGTTACTAGCACTGCTTTTATTAAGACCAGAGACATAACTTAGTAAACTTGGGGAGGCGCTATTGAGATTGACCCCGACATTATTGACAACTTTAGTAATAGCAAAATCTAAACTTTCGGCAAGTTTAGTTTGGTTAACATCATGTTGATATTGACCAACGCCAATTGATTTAGGATCAATTTTTATAAGTTCGGACAGTGGATCAATCACTCGGCGTGCAATGGAAATAGCACTGCGTTCTTCGACTACTAAATCAGGGAATTCTTGCTTGGCAAGGTCACTAGCTGAATAAACACTAGCACCGGCCTCATTAACAATAATATATTTAGCATCTAACTTATATTTTTTAATAGTTTTAGCAATAAATTCTTCACTCTCACGACTGGCGGTTCCATTACCGATAGCAATTAGTTCAATTTGGTATTCAGCAATTAAATCAGCAA
>JAAZGG010000127.1 GCA_012511355.1 bacterium
GCTCTGACATAATAATATATGAAATATCAAATTATTACTACCAACCGGTCGATTTCCAAGGCCACGGAGGCACGCATTTTTAAGAAACTAAGCGTAATTGAAAAGTATCTTCTGATAAAGGATACAACCGAATGTCGAGTCGTCATTAAAGATGTTCCAGATGGTCGCAAAGTCGAGGTAACCATTCCAACAAAAGTTGCCATTTTACGAGGTGAAGCCGTTGATCGCCAACTTTATGCGGCGATTGACAAAGTCATCGACAAAATCAGAGATCAATTAAGAAGGGCCAAAACCAAAATGGACAGGCGGCACCGAGAAAATCTCGGTCGTTCATTTGATTTAGATGAGATTGAAGAAATTGAAGAGGAAGATATTCCAGTTAAAACTAAATCTCTCTATCTTGATGTTATGGATTTAGACACAGCTATCGCTAATATGGAATTACTTGGCCACAGTTTCTACATTTATCGCGATGATGAGGAGAATAAAGTCGCTGTTGTTTATAAAAGAAACAATGGAGGCTATGGTTTAATAGAAGTTGACTAATAAAACCCACCACTTGGTGGGTTTTTTGTTATTTACTTTACGATTATTTTTAATTGAGTTATAATTGTCTCGTATTTTAAAGGAGCCTAAATGATGAAATATTCCTATAAAACAAAAGGAACCTGTTCTAGAGCCATCCATTTTGAAATTGAAGACGGTAAAGTCCACAATGTTCGTTTTGTTGGTGGTTGCAATGGCAACACTCAAGGCGTTAGTAAATTAGTTGAAGGTCTACCAGTTGAAGAAGTTATCGCTAAACTAGAAGGCATTCGCTGCTGGATTAAGAAAACCTCCTGTCCTGATCAATTAGCAAAAGCCTTAAAAAGCGTTAAAGTTGAAGAAGATTAATTAAAATCGTTCATTTGCTAAACAGAATTCTAAGCAAATACACGGTAAAAAGTTGATTTCTACACTTTCTTTGTTATAATTAGAGAGTAGCGTTGATTTAGAATAAGATTTTGTCTTTCTATATAGAGACCTGCTGATTGGTGGAAAGCAGGAGAAAGCTTAATTGTCTCAACTAAGGAGCTCAAGGTTAAGCCACCTTTATCGGCACAAAGCAAGGAGCATAGATTTTTCTATGAATCAGGATGGTACCGCGAGCAATCGTTCCTGAATAGGAACTTTTTTTATTTGTATGAGGTGGGTATAATGAAAAACTACGATATTAAAAAAGTCGAGAAAAAATGGCAGGATTTCTGGTATAGTAATTCTTCTTTCACAGCCGTTGACTTTAGTGAAAAAACCAAATACTATGCTTTGATCGAATTTCCATATCCCAGTGGTACAGGTATGCATGTTGGCCACATTAAAGCCTTTACTTCCCTTGATGTTGTCGCTCGTAAAAAGCGGATGGAAGGTTATAATGTGCTTTTTCCCATTGGTTTTGATGCCTTTGGCTTACCGACTGAAAACTACGCCATTAAAACAGGAATTCATCCTCGCGAAGTAACCAATAGAAATATTAAAATTTTTACTAACCAATTAAAAAGGGCTGGTTTTTCCTTTGATTTTAGTCGCGTGGTTGATACTACTCAAGCCGATTACTATAAATGGACTCAATGGATTTTCCTTAAACTTTTTGAAAAGGGCTTGGCCTATAAAGCTCATAGTTATGTCAATTATTGTCCCTCTTGTCAAGTAGTTTTAGCCAATGAAGATTCCCAAGGTGGACAATGTGATCGCTGCGGTAGTGAGGTTATTCAAAAAGAAAAGGATGTTTGGTTCTTAAAAATAACCGCTTATTCTGAAAGTTTATTAGAAGGACTTGAACATGTCGATTATCTTCCGCGTATTAAAATGGAACAGATCAATTGGATAGGCAAAAGCGAAGGCGTGGAAGTAAAGTTTAAAATCAAAGAAAATAACGAGGATTTATTGATTTTCACCACTAGAGCCGATACTCTTTTTGGGGTTACTTTTATGGTTATAGCCCCTGAACATCCCTTAATTGAAAGATTAAAAGATAAGATTGAAAACTATTCAGAACTGCAAGAATATCGTAATTTAGCCGCCCATAAGACCGAATTTGAACGCCTGCAGATGAACAAAGGTAAAACAGGTGTGAGAATTATAGGCCTTAATGCCATAAATCCGGTTAACGGCAAGGTCATACCTATTTTCGTTGCTGATTATGTAATGTTAGCCTATGGAACGGGAGCCATTATGGCGGTTCCTGCTCATGATAGTCGCGATTTTAGCTTTGCTAAAGAACATGATTGTCCCATTATTGAAGTCATCAAAGGTGGCGACATTAATAAAGAGGCTTATACCGACATTGAAGAGGGCATTCTTTGTAACTCCGATTTTTTAAATGGTTTAGGTGTTAAAGAGGCCCAAGTGAAGATAACAGAATACCTCGTGTCGCGGGGTATTGGGGAAAAGATGATAAATTACAAGATGAAAGACTGGGCGTTTAATAGGCAACGCTACTGGGGTGAACCGATACCAATTATAAAATGTCCACATTGTGGTTATGTTGCCGATAACAATTTACCTCTCAAATTGCCAGAGATGGAGCATTTCCAACCAGGAACCGATGGTGAATCCCCCTTAGCCAGTCTAAAAGACTGGGTTAGAGTAAAATGCCCCATTTGTAACCAGATGGCTGAGCGAGAAACAGATACCATGCCCCAATGGGCTGGTTCTAGTTGGTATTTCTTGCGCTATTGCGATCCTCACAATAATAAAGAGTTAGCTAGCTATGACAAAATGAAATACTGGCTGCCTGTTGATTGGTACAACGGGGGAATGGAACATGTCACCCGTCATATGATTTACTCCCGTTTTTGGAATCAATTCCTTTACGATGAGGGCATTGTGCCCGTTAAAGAGCCTTATGCCAGAAGAACCGCTGTCGGCTTGATTCTTGGCGAAGATGGCGAAAAGATGTCAAAATCCAGGGGAAATATCGTCGATCCTATAGATATTATTAACGAATATGGTGCTGATACTTTAAGAACTTATATTCTCTTCCTAGGTGAATATGAACAACCAAGCCCTTGGAGCGAGGCGGGTATAAAAGGCTGTAAACGTTTCTTAGATCGGATTTATCGTTTCCTAGAAAAAGTTGATTTCCAAGCAAAAAGTTATAGCAAAGAACTTGAAGGTCCCATCAATAAAACCATTAAAGATGTTGGTAGTGACATTGAAAATGTCAAGTTTAATACGGCTATTTCTAAACTTATGACTCTCAGTAATGAATATGCCAAATATCCAAAATTGAGTAAAAAAGATTTAGAAACTTTTATCGCCCTACTAAATCCCTTCGCCCCCCATCTTTGTGAAGAGATCAATGAACAATTAGGCAATAATTATTCTATGGTTAACACAAAATGGCCAAATTACGATGAAAGTAAGACCATCGATAATACTGTAATAATTGCCGTTCAAGTCAATGGCAAACTAAGAGGAACTTTCCCCATTGCCAAAGATAGCGATAAAAAAGCCTTAGAAGAGAAGGCTTTAGAGCTAGAAAGCATAAAGCAGCATATAACAGGAAAAACAATTCGTAAAATTATCGTTGTTCCTAACAAAATAGTCAATATAGTAGTTAATTAGTAGTTTTTAGGCGTTTTTTAGTAGTGCAGACTCCCATAGGGAGTCTTTTGTTTTTCGCCTTTTTTTATAAAATTATGGATAAAATAAGCAAATTTGAGCAATTAATAATCAATATTTATACTTTTAAGTAGACAGATTACCAATCTGTGGGTATAATATTTTTGTCTAAAATAGTCCTGTACTACCTAGCAGGTAGATGGGAACGAGGAGGAGACATCATGATAGTTGTATTTGACTTAGGTAATTCCGATTTATCATTCGGTGTATTCAAAGATGATCATCTGATCGCGAGTTTCAGAACAAGTTCTGACCGCCGTCGCAGTGTCGATGAATATGCCAATATAATCAGGGGATTACTTTTTTCAAAAGGAGTGAATGCTGAAAAAGTTGAGGGAACTATTCTTTCATCAGTTGTGCCCCAACTATCAAAAGTCTTAAGTTCAGCAATCAAGCGCGCTTTCGGTAAAGAAACGATGCTACTTGGTCCGGGTTGCAAAACTGGCCTCAAAATTAGGGCAGATAATCCCAACGAAGTTGGTTCAGATCTCGTCGCTGTCTGTGTTGGAGCTATGAAACATTACAAACTCCCCATTGTGATTGTAGATTTCGGAACTGCCACCAAAATTTTAGGCATTAATTCTAGCGGTTTGTATTGTGGGGTTGCTATTTTACCTGGAGTAAAATCTTCAGCAGAAGGTCTAGTAAGCATTGCTTCGCAATTACCACACATCAGTTTAGTTAAGCCTAAAAAAGTTTTAGGGACCAATACCGTTGATGCGATGAATTCGGGTTTAGTCTATGGGAATGCCTCCATGGCCGATGGGATGATTCGTAAGTACGAACGTGAGATGGGAGAAAAGTGTACAAGGTTATTAACCGGTGGTCTCGCATCTACTATCTCAGTGGCGATGGAAGAGGAGCATATTCTCGACAAAAACCTGGTTCTCTATGGTCTATTTGAGATCTTTCAACGGAATCGCAAATAACTTTGTTATTTGTAACATTTTCGACTCCGGTCGAGCACTTCACAAAACTATTTAAGTTTGTACAAGTATTACGGGACCTTAAATGGCCAGTAAAGAAAGGAAAGAAAAATGAAAAATAGTTTAAAAATTCGCCGAATAACAGGTATCGCCCTGTTAATCGCAGTTGAGGTAGCCTTAGGCTTCCTTGGAAATTATGTCAGTATTGGTCAAGTCAATCTTAATCTAGCTCTTATTCCCATTGCTGTCGGTGCCTGCATATTTGGACCACTCTGTGGTTTGGCCCTAGGTATTATCAACGGACTCATTGCCCTAATTGCTCCCGCAACTATGGCTTTTTTTGTGCCCCACAACCTAATTGCCACCATCGTTGTTTGCTTGGCCAAAACAGGTTTAGCTGGTTTAGTTGCTGGCTTCATCTACAGGGGCTTAAAAAGCAAAAGTGAACTAGTTGCTGTTATTTTGGCTTCAATCGCTATTCCAGTGGTTAATACTGGCTTATTTATTATTGGTGTCTTCGCCTTCTTCATGCCAGTTTATGAGGGCTGGGCGGGTGAAGGAGCTAATGTTTATCTCTATGTTATTACCGCAACATTGACAGTTAATTTCTTAATTGAACTGGTTATTAATGCCGGTTTAGCTACTACCGTTCATCGTATTATCAAAGTCGTTAGCAAAAGACAAAACAACAATCATGTCTAGAATGAATTTGTTAAGTAGAAAGTAGTGAAAATTGATGAAAAGTTATAAAAATGAAGTTTTAAAAAAGAAAGATGAGATGGTCAAAGACTTACAAGCTTGGATTGCTCAAAAAGGCGTTTATGATCCAAACACCATCAAAGATGGTGCTCCCTTTGGTCATGATGTGGCCAACAGTCTAAAATGGATTGAAGAGAAAGCTAAAAGCGATGGTTTTAATGTAAAAAACCACGAGGGCTACTGTATAGAAATCACCCATGGTGAAGGTAAGGAATGCGTGATGGTTTTAGCCCATGCTGATGTGGTTCCCGAAGGTAAGGGTTGGACATATCCACCCTACGGTGGGGAAGTCCATAATGGTTTAATCTATGGGAGGGGCGCTAGTGATGACAAAGGTCCTGCACTTGCTTCTTACTATGCCTTAAAAATTCTTAAAGAACAGAATATCAAACTCAAACGCCAGATTAAAATTGTCATAGGTGGCAACGAAGAATCCGGTTCAAAATGTCTAAAATATTACTTTAAAGAAAAAAAGCATCCTGCTCCGACATATGGTTTTACTCCTGATGCCGATTTCCCCTTAATTTACGGTGAAAAAGGTATTATGACCTATGTTTATGAGGGAGAATTTAGTGATAACCTAATCACTAGTTTTGAGGCTGGTTTAGCAGCCAATGCCGTGCCTAGCGAATGTGAAATGGTCCTAAAAAGAGAACTTCATTTACAAAAGGCTTTTACTAAATGGATGCAAAGGCATAATTTTAAAGGCGAATATGAAGAAAAAGAGGGTAAAACCTATCTTAAATTTCATGGTAAAGCCTCCCATGGGGCCTTCCCTGAGGGGGGAATCAACGCTTTTACCATGCTTTTATACTGGGTTGGTAAGTATAC
>JAAZGG010000128.1 GCA_012511355.1 bacterium
AATAGGATAAATTCAACCTAGATTAAAGATTCGCTTTAAAATATTAATAAAAACCGGTTATAATTTAATTTGCAAAAAAACGAAAGAAACGCAAATTAAATGACTTTTTATTGATTTAATTTGTGCTGGCCCTAGTTTTAAGTTCAACGATAGTGAACGGCTTTAGTGAAAACTTTTTCGATTTTTAAAAAACTTTTCAGTTGCAGTGAAAACTTTCTTGATTTTTTCAGCAAATTCTATATATAAATATATTAAGCAACAACATTACAATTGTTCAGTTAATACCATTACTAAATATATTGACTACTTAAAAGAAGCTTATATCGTAGATGAAATCCCACAATATTCAAGTAAACTTAAAAGAGAATTAGCTTACTATGGTAAACTTTATAACGCCGATGTAGCGTTTAATTCCCTTAGAGCTACTGGTAACGTATATGATTTAAATCATAATTTAGAAAACGTTATCTATAATGAACTTTTATATATGGGATACGATGTTAAAGTTTTTAATGTAAAGAATAAAGAAATAGACTTTATGTGTACAAAAGATAACAAGTTATATTACGTTCAAGTGGCATATAGCGTTTCAAACCAAAAAACTTTTGATAGAGAAATAGAAGCTTTTAATCTATTAGATAACCAACATCAAAAAATTTTGATTACCAAGGATAATTTTGATTATTCTTCATCAACGGTGAAACATATTAAATTAAAAGACTTTTTATTCTTGGATTCTTTAGATAAATAAAAGATTGTAAATTAGTTTCTAAAAACCAGAAAAAGAAATAATAATTTTTTGGTTTATGTGTTTTTTTAACTCAAATTAGGGTTGTAATATTGACGATTTTGTATTACAATCCATTGTAATCACGATTTTGTGAAATATAAAAAATCGAAAAATTTAAGAGTAAGGTGAAAAAATGATCGTTTTAGAAGAGATTTTGGTTGCTAACTCGGTAGGTTTACTTATATTAATTGTTTCTATGTTATCCCGAGTTGAAATGAAAAAAGAAAAACATGTGAGCGGCAAAATATTTAGTGCAATGCTGTGGATCACTTTCTTTGCCCTAATTGCTGAGACAGCAACTTTTCTATTGGATGGAAAAGCAGGAACTATGGTTCGCTTCCTGCATTATGTAACCAATGCCTATCTTTTCCTAGCTTCAAGTTGTGTGGGAGCACTTTGGGTGATGTTCGTTGATCTTCGCATTTTTCATAGTATTCTACGGGTCAAAAAGTGGTTCAAAATTATTCTTGTTCCCTACATTATCTTAGTTGTATTGATCATATGTGACTTTTTTGGAGTGGGTATCATCTTCTCAATCAATGAACAAAATGTGTATCAGCGTGGCAGTTTTGTCTTCTTATCATATGCTTTTGTTTTTGGCTGTTATTTGACAACCCTAGTTTTGGCCCTTCTAGCTGTAAAGCGCAACGCTCATGTTCGTTTTTTTCCAGTTCACTACTTCGTGATTCCTTCTTTTTTGGGAACGTTGATTCAAGGCCTATTTTATGGTTTGTCTGTAGGATGGCTTTGTTTGAGTATCGCACTATTGTTTATCCAGCTGCATATTGCCAATCAAAATTCATATGAGGATGAACTTTCAGGTTTATATAATCGTAAATATTTTGGTTGGATGGTTGAAAAACAAAGAGTTGGCAAAAGGGATCGTCTCGGCGCCATTACGATGGACATTGACCAGTTCAAATTAATAAACGATAAATTTGGGCATTCAGTTGGTGATGATGCTATCCGCAGCATGGGTTTGATTTTGGCGAATATTACCACAGACAAGATAATTCCTTTCCGTATCGGTGGTGACGAGTTTGTCATTCTTTATATAGATGGAACAGAATCAGATATTAAACAATTGAGTTTAAAAATTAATGAACAGTTGGTGGAATTTAATAAAACCGCGGAAAAGCCATATTCATTGTCCGTTTCTATGGGTTATGCGAGTTGTCAACCGGCCGGCACCAGTTTAGACGATTTCTTCCACCAGTTGGATCTTCAAATGTATAAACAAAAAGGCGAAAAAGCCTTGAGTTAGAGATCTTAAAGATAGATATTAACAAAAAATAAAAACCCCATTCCTTTCTAGAAGTGGGGTATTTTTTTATTTAATGCTTATTGATTTTAGGCTTTCTTTAAGCCAAGGATAACTCTAGCCTCATCGGGTGTGGCGGGTTCAAAATCAAGTTCGCGCATCAGGCGTACCATTTTAGTGACTAATTCAGCATTGCTCTTGGCTAGAACGCCTTTAGCTAGATAGAGGTTGTCTTCTAGACCAACTCTAACATGACCGCCTAAGAAAAGGTTAGTGCAGCAGATGGGGAATTCCATTCTTCCCGCACCAAAGGCGGACCAATGATAATTACCAACACCAAAGACCCGATCGGCTGTTTGCTTCATATGGACTAATTCATCAATATTAGCTTGAATTGCTCCATTGATGCCCATAACAAATTGAAGATATGGTTTGCCGACTATATGTCCATTATCGAGTAACCATTTGACATTGTAAATATGGCCGACATCATAGCACTCATGTTCGGG
>JAAZGG010000129.1 GCA_012511355.1 bacterium
GCGTAATAAATCCACTTTTTTATGTAATGAAATACGTAATTCTTCTATCAAACCCACAAATTTTAATCCGGTTAACGAAGTAGAAATGCAAAGATCAATATCGCTTGTATCGGTAGGATTGCCCTTGGCATAACTGCCAAACAAATAACAGAATTCTATTTTGTCGGCATATTTGTCAAATATAGATTTTGTTACATTTTTAATCATATCAATACTAAGTATTCCTTTGTCTTCGGTTATCTCGTACTTTGATTTAAGCAAGTTAATAATGGATTTTCTTTTTAAAATATCACCATGGTTTTCGTCATATTCATATCGCTTATAGGTACGTAGAGGCACGCCAACAGCATCGGCTGCCGTTTGTATTGTAATCCCAAGACTATTTCTATACTCTCTTAAATTCATTTTTACCACCAACGATATAATAATAAATAATGGCATCTTTTGTCAATAGGAAAAGTGCCAATTTGGCACCAATAAACATAGAAAAAGTGCCATTATGGCACTAATTGTTTTGTTTATGACCAAATTAGGTCAGCAAATTCAGGATGATCAATGAAGGCATTGCGATTGTTTTGGACGGAATAGATATATTCGTTACGGTTTCTTTCTAAATCATCAACGGGGTCATCGTTATGCCACTGGAGTAATAAAGTATAACTCCCATCTTTGATTGGACTATGTTCTGTTTCTGAAAAGCGAGTTTCTAATTCAGAGTAGCGCACAATAAGATACATGATAATACGAGCAATGTCACCTTTAACTTCGTCTAGTGGCTCCCAATAGTTATTATCTGAATAGCCGACAATTTTCTCGCCATATTTAGTTGTAGCAGTGTAGCTATTACCTAGTTCAGCAAAGGGTTTATTTCCTCTAGAAGTATTAACATTAGGAGCAGTTGGTCGTATATGGTGGAGATCAGAGCCAGCTAGTTCTCTACCAAAGCCACCCAAGGATTGAGGCCAGACGTGTTCACGGTTAAAGGTTACTCCGTTATCCCAAGCACCCAAAACCGATTCACGACTATAAAAAAGAATTAGATTTCCCGCTTGATTAGGATCAGCATCACTACCAACAAACATATAACGAATCTCGCTATAAGTTGTTTGATAATGATTATTTGTCATAATGGTTCTTAAAGTGTTTTTAAGAATAAGTCCGCTTTGTTCTGTTGCCGCACCATAGTAAGATGATGAGGAACTACTAGGAGAACTAGTAGAGGAAGAACTAGAACTTGATGAAGTGGAGGAACTTGAGCTTGTGGTAGAGGTACTTGAACTTGTAGTAGAACTATTGCTTGTTGAACTAGAACTTGTTTGTTTATTACAGGCAAGTAAAAGAAAGATGGTTAAAGTAAGTAGAGTAGAGAATAAGGCTTTTCTTCTAATGCGTTTAAACATAAAAACCACCAAAGATTAGATTTCTAAAGCTCCAGGTATCTTTTTAAAGGGATCTTCTTTATCAATATGGTCATAGAAGAGAATGCCTTCAAGGTGATCTAATTCATGTTGAATGACAATCGCTTCATAGCCCCGTAGTTTAACAGTTAACTCCTGTTCAGTTAGGGCATCGTAGCCTTGAACAGTTACAAAGGCGGCTCTAGGAACATAACCCTTGTGTTCTTCAGTAATGGAAAGGCAGCCCTCACCAGCGATGATGTAGGCTTTTCTTTGGGCATAAGAGATAATTTTAGGATTTATGAAAGCAAAACTAGTCACCGAAGTGACTTTTTCTTTATCATTTTCATCATTAAAATTTTCAATTCCAATTGCACAGATGCGCTTTAAAACTCCTAGTTGTGGGGCAGCTGGGCCAACCCCAGCACGAAGATTATATTTTTCGATATTTTCAGGCTTTTGCGTGAAGGCTAGGTAGTCATGAAGATATTTAGCAAAATCACGATCTTCTTGACTATAGGGTTTTTTAACCTTTTTAGATTTCTTTCTTAAAAGTTTATTGCCATCTTGGAGAATTGGTTTAGCTTCAAACATCTTTCCCACCTCCTATGCGAGTTAATTATAAACTAGTACCCCTAAGAAAACAATCAAAACACTTGAGCAGTTCTGGACTAATTGTTAAAATGATAGAGGTGAATAAATGGAAATTGAAATTATTGAAAAGGTAAAACTTTTACGAGAGGCTTTGCTTAAGAATTCCAAGATTAAAGAGGTTAAAAGCAAGGAACAACTGATGTTAGCAAACGAAGAAGTTGGTCTTTTAATCATGTCTTTTCAAGCGGCCCAAGAAGAATTAAAAGAGGCGATGCGTTTTAAACTTGAACTAAAGCCCTATCAACAAAAACTCAGTCAGGCAAAAGAAGAACTCTATCAAAGACAAGAGGTTAAAGACTATCTTGAAGCTTTAAAGGTGGCTAATAGCCTTTTAAAAGAAATTAATGATGAACTCTTTACTGAGTTTTCACCCCTGTCTTTTGGGCAGAGTTTATGGAGAAGTAAATAATGCGAGTTATAGCAGGGAAGTATCGTTCTCGTCGCTTACTAGCCCCTAAAGGTTTAGATACGCGACCAAGTTTAGATAGCATTAAAGAAGCGATGTTTAATATTTTAGGTCAAGAAGTTATCGATGCCACCGTCTTAGACTTATTTGCCGGAAGTGGGGCTTTAGGTATTGAAGCTCTATCGCGAGGTGCCAAGAAAGTTTACTTTAATGATGTGGCTAAAAAGGCCTACGATGTCATTAAAAAGAATCTCGAGAATTTAGGAATTGAATCAGGATATGCACTTACAAAACTATCTTATAAGGAAATGTTAAAAGTCCTGAATAATCAGGTAGATATTTTAATTCTAGATCCACCTTATAAACTGGGGATTTATGAAGAAATAATCTCTATGATGGAAGAAAGAAATTTGTTTAGTCCAAATATTAAAATCATGATTGAAATGGACGAGGATTACGAATTAAAACTAAAGACTTCTTATCAAATTAAAGAGTATCATTATGGCAATAAAAAACTAGTCTATCTGTTTCGATAACTAGTTTTCTTCAACTTTTTTAGGATCAATATAAATAGTTTTATAGGTTTTTAAAAGCACCAGCCCTGGTTTATTACTAGGGTGTTTTTTTACTTCTTTGACTAGGGTATAGTTAACAGGCACCGTGGAGGAGTAACGGGCTTTAGAAAAATAAGCGGCTAAATTAGCAGCGTAGCGAATCAGTTTCTCACTTAGCTTTTCACTACTGTGTACAACCACATGACTGCCAGGGTAGTCTTTAACGTGGAAGAAGTATTCGTTATATTTAGCAAGTTTATGAGTGAGATAGTCATTTTGGAAGTTATTCATACCAACACTGATTTTGACATTATCAGGTCCATAATAAGTATGGGGCAAGTAACTTGTAACTTTTTTACGACTCTTTTTACTTGGAAGTTTTAGGTAATTCTGTTCGGCTAGTTCTTGTTTTATTTGTTCTAGTTCATTTTTGCTAGCATCTTCGATCTGGATCTTTAAAAGTTCAAAATATTCATACTCATCTTTAGCAAGAGCAATTTGGTTTTTGAGTATTTCTTTAGAGTTTTGAAGTTTTTGATATCTTTTGTAAAACTTCTGAGCATTTTCTTTAAGATTAAAGCGTTCATCTAAAGGGATGATTATAGGTTCATCATAGTCTTCTAATGTCAGTTTTAATTCCTCTTTTTTAAGTTTTAAATCTTCCCCATAGGTATAGATTAAATCGGCATATTTTCTGAATTTTTCACTGTCGCCAGCTTTTTCTAATTCGCTTTCTAAGCGTTCGATTTTGGTGTTGTATTTTTTACTCTCCCGCTTTATTAAGCGCCTTAAATCACGCAGGGCCTCATCTTTTTTAACTTTTTGTTGGTAGTCTAAATAAAAGTTAACAAGGCCTTCATCCCATTTAAAGAGCTTAGGCTCTTCTTTCAGATGGGTAAAAGGAATTAGATGATAGTCATTTTTATAACAGTAAACAGTTGAACTGCTTAGCAGTTCTTGCATAATATTATTTAATTTTTCGCCCTTGTTTAAACGATAGCGCACTTCTTGCTCTAAGTTTTTAGAAAAGCCATAGAATTGACCACTTAAAGCATCATTAGGGTTATAGGAATCTAGTAGGGGGTCTTTTAGGGAAGGGGCAGGGGGAGGCTGATAGATAGCACCAGGCATAATGGTCCTTTTAGTGATAGGACCAAGGCGATGGAAACAATCAATGATGCTGTTATCTTCTTTAGCAAGAATGATGTTAGTCATTTTACCAGTCAATTCAATATAAAGGTGTTTAGTGGTGATTTCTCCTAACTCATCTTGTTTGCGAAAACTAATACCCACTAGTCGATCAAGACCAAGTTGCTTAATATCTTTAATTCGCGCACCTTCAAGGTGTTGTCTTAAGATTTTACTAAAGTGTTTAGCTTCTAAGTTATCCTGATAACGTAGAGATGACAAGGTTAAGTAGGAAGCATTATTATTGATAGAGATCAAAAGATTGGTTTTAAGGGTAGGCTTAAAAAGGTTAAAGACAAAATCGTTAGCCGTAACTTGGCTGATTTTGTTAACCTGACAATCGAGGATTTGTTCTTTTAAGAGTGCGACAACTCTTCTAAGCATTAAGCCATCAAAACTCATGCTTCACCTCTAAACGAAAGTAAAGTAGAGCAGGTAACCCAAAAAGGTTCCCATCGCATAACCAATTGAGCCACAGATAAGACCAGGGGCGGTTAGTTTTTCATTACCGATTTGTTTAGTTATGGCGGGGACAAAGGCCGGACTATAAACACCTGCTACTAAAGTAGTAATAGTCACATCAACATCTAAACCGAGTATCTTAGAGATAATAGTATGAATAACTAAAGTTCCTAAAGTAAAGAACATGAAAAGAAGGAAGATATTGATAATCTCCTTAGAGATCATGGAGAAATCTAAGATGGAAGAGATGGCAAAAGAGAAGACTAAAATAAAGTATTGACCAAGACGGTAATGACCTTTGGTCTCAGAAACCTTTTTGACAAAGGAAAAACCGATGCCACCAATTGTGGCTCCAAACATTAAAACAGGGACAAGATAGGCTTTACCAAGTAAAAGACCAATTCCTGCGCTTACCCCACAGCAAGCCAAGGATAAAAGGAAGGTAAAGATTAAGCCCCGATAACCTTTCAAACCAGCCTTACCAATCTTTACTTCTTCAAAGTTTTCTAACTCAATATCTTCTTTGAGATAGGATTCTTCTTTTTCTCCGGTCAAGATTTTAGAAAGTAAGGGTTTAGCAATAGATAACAAGAAAAGATAAAATATACCCCCAAAGATCATGTCTGATAGATTGGCATAACCAATAATACGGCTTGGGACCTTTAAAATTTCGCCTATGGCATTAAGGTTAGGAGTGCCACCGGTATACAAACCTACTCCCATGGCGGATAGTTCCGCGCCATATTCTAAATTACGACCAAAGGCATAGTAAAAAACGGTGACGGTTATAACAACAGAAATAATTAAAGAAATCCAAGAAAGAATAGTTTTCTTCGATAGTTTTTTAACTTCTTTAATGTTACTAGAAAAGAGCAGTAAAGGAATGGCAAGGGCGATGATGATAAAGGAACCATCTTCGCCGATGGTCTTATCTAAAACAAGGTTTGCGTCTCCTAAGTTAAGTAAGTAGATAATCAAAGCAAAAATAATGCCACAAAGATAAGTCATGGCAATCGGGCCAATAAAACTGATTAATTTGGTGTTTTGAAAGCGATAGATTAAAAGGGGAACGCCAACAGTTAGAATGATTTGTATAGCTAGTAACATATTTAAACCTCCAAATGATAGATGCGATAACGTTTATAGATTTCGCTGCCTTCGAAGGACTGAACTAAATTAGTGGATTTAATATTTTCTTCTAAGATAGTTGAGGCTTCAAAGTGTTCGTTTTTGTTTTTAAGCATATTAGTAGAGAGCAAGTTGTATAAGGCGATGACAACACCTTTATCTTGATAAGCAGGAATGACATATTGTAAAAAGCCGCGACAGGCCTTTATCTGCTTTTTAGCCTTTAAAAATTTAAAGATATTTATTTTGCCATCAAGTTCTTTTAAAACGGAGTTGTAATCGGGTAGCATCGCACAAAAGCCTATGGGCTTATCCTTATCATAGGCGATAGCAACATAATCTTCTTTTACAAAGAAGCGATTCTTTTTTATATAGTCTTGGACGAATTTAGCCGAGGGCGCCATACTCAAGTTGAGATTAGTACTAGCCTCCTTCATGATGTCATAAAGAGCTTGACCTTGTTTTTTCCACTCTTTAGGATTTAGGGTTTCAAGTTTTAAAGCTGGCAAGTGTCTTTGAACAAAATTTGCTAGTTTCTCCATCCTTGGTTTATTAAGGGGGATGTTAGCCCTTAAGGCTAAAGTGTCATAGGCTTTTGTAAAGCCTATATTTTCTAATAAAGTAGGATAATAGGGGGGATTATAAGAGGTAAAAATCATAGGAGGATATTCAAAACCTTCCACTAAGATACCGCGCCGATTATCAGGATCATAGGGAGTGTAGCTGCCTTCAATATATTTACAGTTATGTTTTTTACATTCTTTTTTTAAATAGTCAAAGAGTTCA
>JAAZGG010000130.1 GCA_012511355.1 bacterium
AAGATCAGTGATTCGATTGGAGCGGAGTTGGCGGAGCGGAAGGAGAATGACTGATGCCTCTGCTCGGATTAAAGCACGGCTTAACATAAAATGCTTATATTTAATGGCTTTAAGCTCGTAAATATTACAATTTTCACCATATTTAAGTCGTCAATACCCTAATACTTAATTTTGTTATGGCCGTTGGTATAATAATACTTGTGATTGTTTTTTTAGTAGTAATTATTTTAAGGATAATTATTAATAAAGATGTCAAAGCAGATAATCTAAAACTAGAAAACGAAAAGAGGGCATTCGAAGAGGTTAAAAGAAAACGCAGGATGGAAGAAGAGGAACTAAAAAAGCAACTAAGAATTGAAAAGGAGACGCTTTACGGACCGCTTACCCGTGAGATTGGAGGCTATGCGTCATTACCTGTCATAGAATTATATGATGAAAAAGATGTGATACTTATCGGTGACAGAGAGCTGAAATATAAGATGATCCTGGGCTATAACTTGGATGACAATACGCAGCCCATTACCCAGGGTGGAAATATGCAGGCCAAAACCTCTACTGGCAGCATGCTCGGTAGGGGTATCGTTGGCGGGGTGCTCCTAGGTGGTGTGGGTGCACTGGCCGGTGCCACTACCGCTAAGAAAAACATACAGACTGATGCACGTGTGACCACCACAAAACATTCCTACAAAGTCCATATCTACATAGCAAGTCCCAATGATCCACGCCTTACGGTAGAGTGCGGCGCTTTTGATAATTACGCAAGGGACCTTGCGGCAACGCTAAACTATATAATTCATAAGAATAATTCTTAAAGGTTTGTCAATACAAGAAAAACAGATAATACTGATAACTTTACATTAAACATGTTAAAGGGGCTATAAATAATGAACTATTACATTAATCTTTTTTCACCTGATACTGCAAAAAAATTCACCAATTCCTCAAGAGAAATAAGCGGATTTAGGCTGTCAAGAAAAACATACATAAAAAATCAGAGAATCGGCAAAGGAGATCGTTTCATTTGCTATTGTACCAAAATTCAAAGATTTATTGGAGTATTCGAGATTACTAGTGACTACTTTATTGATGATTCACCAATATTTTCAGAAGAGCAAGATCCTTTTGTACTTAGGTTTAAAGTAAAGCCAATTGTATGGTTACCCTTAGAAAAAGGGATTCCGATTCATGACGATGTGATATGGCCAAACTTATCATTTACAGGAGAACTTTCTAAAAACAGTACTAACTGGACATATATGGTGTTTTCCAGTCCTAGACTTTGGCCAAAGGAAGACTGTCTGTTTATAGAAAAGATGCTCCTAGAGCAATCTCAAAACCTTAAGGAATACCCATTTACTGAAAGCGATGAGAAGAAACTCAGGTCGTCAAAGATCAGAATAAGTAGTAAAAAAGAAGTTATAGTTTCGGTTCCTGATAATGATGAGGAGAATGCCAATGATTCAGTTGATCAAAAAAAACAAAGAGATTCTATTAAGATTCAGGCAAAACTTGCAGAAATCGGCGAGAAATTAGGTTTCAAGATATGGATCCCTTTGTCTGACCGATCAAGAGTCATAGATATATGGAAGCAAAATACTGATGTATTACTAGAGGATTTGCCATTAGTATTTGATGACATGACCTTAAAAA